>JAFDTP010000115.1 GCA_019594195.1 Thermoplasmata archaeon | reverse complement strand
GATATCATCTTTGCTATGATTCAAATATGTAAAAAGCTTTTGAGAGATTATAAAAAAAGAGAATGAAAGAGTTTTACTCTTTTCTTTCTCCGGTCGCTAGTCCGACTATTATCATCAGTATCGCTGCTGAAAGGAAAGAGAGCAGCGTGTGATCTAAATCGCCTACTGGGTTATGGACAAACAACACTGTAGTCGCTAGGCCGACTATGTAGGAGGTGCCGATGGCATATTTGTTCAAATATTTCCATTTGAAGGTCATCGCTACCAATGGTGGTCCAAATGCAGAACCAAGTCCACCGAATCCATAAAGGACCAGATCAAATATAGTTCCTGGCCAAGCATATGCGATGAGTGCACCTATGGCACCTATCGTAATCACTGTTATCCGATTCAAGGTCACCCAATTCTTCTCTTCAAGGTCCACATTGAAGAAGTTCTCAAGCACATTCCTGTTGAAGGTGGCTGCTCCCTGTAACAGAAAGCTATCTACAGTAGACATGATAGCCGCCATCACCGATATTATCAAGAAGCCTAGGACGATAGGATGTAGTAGTTCAGCGAAGGCCAAGAAAGAAAGTTCTGGATCACCTAAAGGAAGTCCCGCTTCACCGAAGACTAGCCTTGCAGATATACCTGTAAGTATAGGCAGGGTGTTTCTGATGAATGAGAAAGTTATCGCTGACGGTAGTGCATAACCTATACTTTTTTGGTCCTTTATAGCTATAAGTCTCTGAATAGTGTGTGGCTGTCCCAACATCGTGAAACCGAGACCTATCGCGGTGGTACCGGCAGCGACGGTCACCCAGCCGCCATAAGCTGGTCCTACATCAGTCACTCCACTGACAAATGCACTGAATCCACCTACTTCATAAATAGCGAACGCTGTAAGTCCGATCATGGTGAGCATCATCACCATTCCTTCGAACATGTCGTTCCAAGCGATACCACGGAAGCCACCTACAAAGGTGTATGCTATCGTGAATACAGCCATGAACAAGAGAGGGGCATTTTGACCCCAGCCTATATATTCGCCCATAGTTCCGAAAGCGAGCAGCTGTGAACCGACATATGTCATGGCGAAGATGAGCACCACCATTCCTCCGAGAAGTGCTAGTATACCAGTTTTATCGCCGGCTATCTTTTTGAAATGATCTATTATGGTGAAAGAATTGATTTTTTCTGATTGTTCCCTTAGTGGACTAGCTATCCAACCCCATAACAGAAAATTCGCTAGGATGAATATCATCGGATAGAAAAGGGCTGGAAAACCTGCTACAAATCCCCAACCGGCTAGACCGAACCAAGCCCAAGCACTGGCGGTTGTAGCTGTGGCACTTACACCAGAAATCACTCCTCCGATCTCTCTGTCCGCTACGACATAATGGATAAATCTCTTCATCGGTTTGAAAAGGCCTGCGTAGAGTCCGATGCCAGTCACAATAGCTATATATAATATTACAACGACCCAAGCAGAAAGAGACAATCCCCAGTACATCTATAGTTCACCTCTATTCTCTTCTTTCTTTTCCTCTCTTTTTACTATCTTGTAGCCCATGTAGATCGCTATCAAAACTTGAACGAAGCCCAACGATACATATACTATCAATGGCGCCGCGTCCATGTTAATCTACCTCTAGTTATCTCTTTGGGAGGTCATCAGTATATGCTAAATTAGTTATATATCTTTTTCGTTTTTTTTGTCAAACCTCTTCAAATTCAATTCACTCCCCTAAACTTTCTTCGATTTCCTTCAGTTTTTCTTCGTTTTTGATAGTTGCAGGCACATCATAATCTTTATCGTTCACTATCTTCTTCATAGTTCTTCTCAATACTTTTCCTGATCGAGTCTTCGGTAAACCTTCGACCACGACAACTTTCTTGAAAGATGCGACAGGTCCGACTTCTTCTCTCACTAAGGTTTTCACCTCTTCCACCACAACATCCTCATCAAAATCTGATCCGAGAACGATATATCCGAGAGGGACTTCACCCTTCAGATCGTCATGGACCCCTACAACAGCACATTCTGTTACCGCTTGATGTTTAATCACCGCATCTTCCATACTACGTGTAGATAATCGGTGTCCGGCAACGTTTATGATATCATCGACTCTGCCGGTTATGAAGACATAGCCGTCTTCGTCGATATAAGCCGAATCACCCGTTATATAATGATCAAAGTCCTCATCGAAGTAGATCTCCTCGACATCCTCATTTTCACCCCAGATATCGATAAACGTCCCAGGGGGAAGAGGTGTTTTTACGGCTAAAAGACCCTCTTCCTCAAAAGATAGTTCCTGACCGCTGTCGAAATCGAGTATCGTTATATCATATCCAGGAACGGGTTTTGTCACTGAACCCTCCTTCTCAGATAACGGATTCATCCCTCTAAAATTACTGATAGAGGGCCAACCGGTCTCGGTCTGCCACCAATGATCGATGATAGGAATTTCAAGCAGTTCGCTCAACCACCGATATGTATCCATATCCGTCCTTTCCCCAGCTAAAAAAAACAGAGTCGAGTGATGAAACAAGACCTTTACGGAAGAACTCTCCATCAAAATCTTCTCTTTTTATAGCTCTCATCACAGCAGGTGCTGTAGATAATACTTTGACCTCATTCCTAGAGATGACCCTCCAAAACATACCAGGATCCGGAGTTCCAACGGGTTTACCCTCGTAAAGAACTGTAGTGGCACCTCTGATCAGAGGTCCATATACGATATAGGAATGTCCGGCAACCCAACCTATATCAGTAGCGGCCCAAAAAACATCTCCTGGACCAACACCATATATGTGTTTCATGCTCCAATCTAGAGCTACGGCATGACCACCGTTATCTCTCACTACACCTCTAGGTTCTCCAGTGGTGCCTGAAGTGTACAATACATATAAAGGGTGTTCTGAATCAACAGGAGTACAAGGAACAGATTTCGCCTGATCTTCAAGTTCACGCCAAGGCAAGTCGCGATCCTTGATAAGAGGGGCTTTAGATTCCTCCCGTTGGTATATCACGCAGTTCTCAGGAGAAACATCTGCCAATTCTATCGCTTTATCCAACAGCGGTTTGTAATGGACGAGTTTATCAGGTTCGATACCGCAGGAAGCCGACAATACCACCTTCGGTTCTAACTCGTTGATACGTATCGACAATTCTTTAGCGGCAAAGCCGCCGAATACGACCGAATGGATAGCACCTATCCTTGCACATGCAAGCATAGCCATCACCGCCTCCGGTATCATAGGCATGTAGATAACGACTGTATCTCCTTTTTGCACTCCCAAATTTTTGAGAAAACCAGCTATTTTCGATATCCTCTTCTGGAGATCTGAATAAGAAAAATTTTGGATCGTATCGGTTACAGGACTCTCATATATCAGAGCAGTCCTATCTTCACTTCCCAAATGACGGTCCACCGCATTGTAACAGGTGTTCAGCTTCCCACCCCTAAACCAGGTAGCTAGACCTTCATCCGAAAGTTCTAGAACGTCTTTCCAATCTTTATACCAAGATATCTTTCTAGCGTGGCTACTCCAAAATATTTCTGGTTCTTCGAGAGACCTCTCGTAAGTTGTACTATAATCATCCTGACAGTTCATCTGTCCTTCTCTAAATGGACCTCAATTTAAATATCTTTTATGGTGATATCTCACACCGAAGAATCACCTATTTTCAATCAGGATATATGTAAGTGCCAGTCTCACCTTCAAGAGCCTCAGACAGGTTCACGGGATCTGTGATAAGCACTTTCTCACCTCCATCTTCTAGAAAGTAGATAGATGCTTCGATCTTCGGTCCCATACTTCCAGGGGGGAACTGGCCATCCTCAAGATACTCTTTAGCTTCGGAAACCGTCATGGAATCTATCTCTTCTTCATCCTCTTCACCGAAGTTCAGGTAGACCTTCTCAACATTTGTTAACATGATGAAGAAATCTTCGTTTATATCGTCGGCGAGAACTGCACTAGCTCTGTCTTTGTCTATGACTCCTTCAACCCCTTTTAATCTCCTTTTCTTACTGATCACAGGTACTCCACCGCCTCCGGCAGATATGACGATATAGCTATCTTCACCACTGAATACTAGATCTTTTATTATCTCAGATTCGACTATCCTTTTTGGTTCAGGAGAAGGAACTACACGCCTATAACTTCCGGAAGATGTCTCTTTGATGATCCAATCCTTTTCTTTTCTCAGCTTTTCAGCTTCTTCTTCCGTATAAGTAGGTCCTACAAATTTAGTGGGCTTCTCAAAGGCGGGATCATCTTCATTTACTTCCACTTGTGTAACTAAACTCGTTATATCGCGATCGATGCCCCTTTCTTTCAGTTTATTTTTCAAAGTCTGTTGGAACATATAGCCGATCTGTCCTTGTGATTGAGCCCCGCACACATCCAAAGGCATGACTGGTACTACATCGGATGCAATCTCGTTTTGAAGGAGTATATTTCCTACCTGAGGGCCATTTCCATGAGTCAAAACAAGGTCGTATCCTTCCTCGATCATATCCGCTAACTCTTCGCAGGTCTTACCCATCATCTCGAATTGTTCATCAGCAGTACCTTCATCTTCAGGACGGATCAAAGAATTCCCACCTAATGCAACCAGAGATGTTTTCATATATATCACGCTTTATTTTTATAGACATCGATCATAATAATGAGAGATTAGAGGAAGGGGTTTTACCTCATAAGTAGGGACATGACAGCTTTCTGCGCGTGCAGCCTGTTTCCAGCTTCATCGAACACTACAGACTGCGGACCATCCATGACTTCGTCTGTAACTTCTTGATTCCTAGAAGCGGGAAGACAGTGCATGTATATGCCGTCGTTCGTC
>JAFDTP010000133.1 GCA_019594195.1 Thermoplasmata archaeon | reverse complement strand
TTTTCTGACCAAATCTTTTAATATTCGATAAAGGGATAATCTTTATTGTGAGATGATGCCCGAAGTGAATGTTAAGATCCCGCCAGGATTATCTGAAAAGATCGCTAAATTTGAGCTCGAAAGAGAGCTGACCAAGAAGAGTTGGAGACTCAAATCTATAAAATCTTCGATAGATAAGCTTGATCTCTCAGAAGAAGACATAGAAAAATTCGAAGATGCGCAGGAATCTTAAGATTCCTCCTTTCACTCGGGTAAAGCCCTCGTAATGCGAGGGAAAAAGCATGGCGGGAAAGGAAAGACGAATTGTTGTAGATACGAATGTTCTCATCTCTTCTTTGGTATAGCGATTAAAAGATATTATTTTTTATGAGCTAGCAGTGGAAATTTTTAATTACCTCTATAAACCCAAAATCGATAGTTTGGAATGTGTTGGACCTTCAGATCTTCTTCTAGATCTTCTTCAGAGTATTGAAATGGTTGGGTTTCATTTCGTCTTTCTAAGCCATCGTAATTGAGGATGCTTCGATAATCTAGGGTTAAATTCTTTTTTGAATTCGAATTCTTTAAGGTCGAGCTCTCCAGTGTTATAGAAGTTATCAATGGCGAGGTTTATATCTTTAGAGGATAGATCACTAACTACTTTCTCCGAGAAGGAGATAACATCCGGAAGGATATCTTTGAAGTCGAGTTCGTCTCTGATCAGATGTTCGATTCTACCAGAGATTTCTCCCTTCCTCAGGCGCTTTTCTATATTGTTGAGGGGAGAGAAAGGCATATCCATCATGATCGTTTCCAAGGCTACGAGTTCTAAAAATAATCTATGATCGAAATCTTCTGTAGAGATAGAATGCACGTCGAAAATATCACGAGGATTCAAGTATGTCTTTGATCGAGAGATCATTGTAGCGAATTTATTCGCAAAAAGTTCTTCTCTTTTGGGTGTCATCACTTCGATCTCTCTCCCTTTTACCAGATGCTCAAAAGATTTGAAAGTGTCATCTTTCAGATCAGGAAATCTACGCATATATCCGATCTCTATTTTGATGTCACTTTCTACCCCTCTTTTAGAAGTATAACTAAGGTGAAATCTACACTGATTATGTTTTGGGTTGATGTTCAACTGTTCGTCCTCATAACCAAGTGAACTGATGATCCATTTCAAATCTTCATCGATTTTATCTCTTACTTCACCCCAATCTTCATCATCGATGTGCCTATAATTGAAATCTATATCCTCAGATAGCCTCGGCTGATCAAAATAGAGAAAGTTCAAAGCCGTTCCTCCATAGAGAGATAACCTCTTTTTAAGGAATTCAGATTTTGCTATCGATTCCAATAGATCGCACAATCGGTCTATTTTTTCCTTCACCTCTGGTGAGAACCCTTCTAAACTCATTCAAACACCTCTTAATAGGTCTTCTAAACCTTTAGGGACATAGATCCCCCAATCTTCTTCCAACTCACTAGGAACATCTCTGTCTATGTAGACGGGTTTCCATTCTTGGGACGGTTTCAGAGGTTCTAATTCTTCTTTTTGGATATGATCGTAGTAAGGGGAATTATCCGAAAGCAATTCTAACACATATCCACACTTCAACTCTAACGTCTTGTTATCATAAGCAGAGAGAACTTCCTTAATATCTGAGAGTAAAAGGCCTTTGAGATTCGCCAAACTTTTTAGACACTCTTCCCACCCTCCGCAGAGATCGGATCTAGACAGACAATCAACGAAAGTTCTAGCCGGGTCTGTAACACTCAAAGTGGTGTTTTCATATTCGATCGGTGCGATATGCCCTACTTCAAGTTGATTTACCACAGGAACGTATTCAACATCCTGAAAGTTGAACTTCCGAAACCTATCTTCTTTTGTTACGAGAACGAATACTTTACTATGGGCAGAATGTGCAGCTCCGTGCAGTTCTAAAGCGGTATGGTATGCCAACGCATCTCCTTTTTTTATTTTGTTACCTGCTATGTAACGGTCCACTTCAAACTCCTCTCCGATCTGATCTAAAGGGATACCGTAATACATACCACGCCTGATCTTTCCTATCTTTCCTTCGTTGAGGAGTTTGTGAATGTACTTTCTATAGTAATATTCCTTATCATCTTCTATTTCTAACACTTTTTCGGAGATGCTTTTCAAGTCTTCGACATTGACGACTTTTTCCTTCAATATCTCTTTGTAGAACTCTTCAGTTTTATTCATGATCATTCCTCTGCAGATATTACACGTTACGTACTATTATATAAGACAATAATACACATACCTACATTTAAATCTTTTGTGAGTGATGAGATTAGTGTTCTATTTTTTTGTACATTATGTGTTTCATTTACAAATAAGTTAGGAGGAAAAAAAGTTTCTTGTCTCTCTTCAGGCGTAGTATCCTGAAATTGTTTATATTCTCTTTTAGCCTTATATGATCATGAGGGCAAAGATGATGGTGAAGACGATCTATGTGGGTCTCCATCTTCACCTGGGTCTCTTTGCAGTCTTCACGTTAGTATCCTTTTCCGAAGGCTTTAAATAATCTGAAGATCCATCTAACCATGGGGATAAAGTTGCCCGAAGCGATTTCTACATCGACTGCTAAGCTGCTTAAAGACCTGACAGGAGAGCCTAGATTGGATTCTGCGGTAAGGAAGGCGGTCAAAGACTCTCTTATCCACAGGCTTGAAAAGATAGATCCGGAGATAGAAGAATTTAAAGAAAAATATGGGATGGAATTTGAGGAATTCCAGGATGCTTGGGAGGATGACGAGATAGAAGATCGATATTCCTACGACGTTGAAAGCGATCTATGGAGATGGGAAGAATTGGTCACCAGAAAAAAGAAGATCGAAGAAGCTCTTGAGTGGCTCGGATGAAACCAGATGATTTCGCATCTGAACTCATAGATCTCTGTTCTGAATTTGAAATCGTCGAAGATTATGAATTGGAGATACATGAAAATGTTGTTCTAAGGTCCAAGATCTACTTGGTCGAAGGTTTTGTGAATGTATACAGAAATTTTGAGACCGGTAAAGTAGCGTTTGCATGGATAAAAGAGGAGAAGAGGATCTACGGAGCAGATAATACTGGATCATGGCATGTCCATCCTTATGATGACCCTTCAAAGCATCAATCTTCTGAGGGGGTTAAATTACGCGATTTTCTAAAAAAGGTCAAAATGATTTTAGAGGAAGATTAATAAAATTGATCCCTTCAATCTGTATTATTTCACGAACTTTGATTTTGTTATCAAATCATAAAGTATTATTTCAGCGGGAAGAAAAGATTTTTGAATTTTTTTGCTTATAAGTCGATCTCACCAAACGTCTTTCGCGTAGGAATTAAAAATTCCTTCTTTCACTTCGGGCATAGCCCTCGTGACGCGTGCGATCTACCAAACGTCTATTGCGAAAAATCGGGAGGTAACAAACGTCTTTAGCGGAGAATTAGCGGTTGTTGGAATTGGTAGGGGTGTTAGATATTGAGGTTGAGTGGTTGCGAGTTTGGATGCTTGGGTAACAAACGTTTGTTGCGTGTGAAAGATGGTTGTTTTGACGGGGGGATTGCGATGGATGTGAGAGGGGGACGGGAGGAAAGGTTTTGGTTGGGTGGTTAATGAGAAATTATGAAGGGTGGTAAGTCACAAATTCTTGCTAATCATAAACCTTTACCAATTTGATTTTCTTTTCAAATCGTCCTCGCTCCTCTGCCTTTTCCCGTCTGATCTCTTCTAATTTTTCAAATTTCATATCCTCAGCTTCTAAAATAGATCTTATAACTTCTAGCACATCAGCCAGCTCTTCTGTATCTCCTGATCGGACATATTCTTGTGTTTCTTCAAGAAGTTTATCTTTTAGATATTCCTTGTATTCTTCATCATTTAACTCATCGAAGAA
>JAFDTP010000089.1 GCA_019594195.1 Thermoplasmata archaeon | reverse complement strand
CTGTGCCATCACTTTCCTCTTATCGCTGTTGCTGTACAGCTTTGTCTCTATGACGTATATATTTCCGTTCTTGTCTAAGCCTACAGCGTCGATAGGACCGCTGTTGGTAGGTACTTCTCTTGCGGCTATGATGAAAGGTATCTCTTCCTCGATCTCTTCTATCGGGAGTACTTCTGGATTGTCGTAGATGTATTCCTGGAGTCTGCTTTCGGCTTCGAATTTTGATTCCTCTATCTTTCTGGTTTCGTTATCGTCTGAGACTATTATCGGCATGTTGTTCACTCTCCATATTTATGTAGGGGAGTATAAGTAATAAAGTTATAGATTGATGAAGCATCGCACAAAACTCTTGATTCTTTTTATTCAAAAAATATTGAATTACTGATTTACGTAATTTTCCGTTATTATCGAAAAAATATTTATTTAGTTACCAATTAATACGTAATGTATGAGCGAACCAACTAAAGGAGTACACATAGCTGCAGGTGGATTCGAGTACGACAGGATAATGATTCCGATCATGACTCAGTATCCGGTGGAAAAACTAATCATCTTGCAGTCAGATACGGCTGAAGAGTATCCTAAAGCGAATAAGATCACACAACACTTCGTTGACAAGATAATGGAAAATCCCATACCAGTAGAAGTGGAAGATACCGATATCTACGACTTCGATAGTGTTTTTAAGAAAACAGTGGAGCTGATACGGAAGTACAATTCCGAGGGTAAACTTGTCTATCTCAACATATCTTCCGCTCCTAAACTCGCTCTCGCGGCGATGATGGCCGCTGCATACTTTACACCTGACAAGAGTAACGTGAAGATATTCTATGGAGCGCCTGACGATTACGTTTTCCCTGAGTTGATGACTGAGCTTGGTTTTATCAACGATAGTGTGGGAAAAGAAGATAGGGTGGAAGATATAGAGGAACTTGGGAAGAAGTTCATGGAAAAGGGGATGGGTGAAGGTGTGAAAGATTACGAGGAGATTCCTGTATTTCCAATACAGGAAGTGAAAGACGTTGACAAGAAAGTGATGAAGGTCCTCCGCAGGAGCGATGGCGTCGAATCTATCAAGGAACTCCTTGAAGGTTTGGATGAAGAGGAACGTTTGCAGATAGAGAGATCGAGCCTGCAGTACAGGATGGACAAGCTGGAGAGGATGAACCTGATAGAGAGAGACCCTGATACTCGTAAAGTGAAGGTAAGGTTGACCAGGACCGGCGAGATATACCTAGACTCTGAAGGTGGAAGTGATGACTGAGCTGACCTTTTACGGCGGAGTCAGCGAGATAGGCGGTAACAAGATACTGTTGAGTGAAGGCGGGAATAGAATTTTTCTCGATTTTGGCAAGAACTTCGGCAAAGAAAGTGCATATTACGACGATCCTTATTTGACTCCAAGAGACGAATTTCAGCTTTTAAATCTTGGACTTTTACCGGATTTGGATGGGATTTACAAGGGAGAGAAGGAGCCTTCTATAGACGGTGTTTTGTTGACACATCCACATCTCGATCACTGGGGATACACATGCTTTTTAGATAATAGAATCCCATTGTACTGCGGTGAAGGGACAAAGAAGATGATAGTCAATTCTGAGCAGTCTTATTCCGCCGGACCTTCCAAGGATTATTATTTAGCGAATTTAACCAAGGATATAGATGAGGAGTACAAGGATTTTAAGACTTTCAGGACTGGTGATAAGAAAAGGATAGGTGGGATCGAGTTCGAACCGGTGCACGTGGACCATTCAGTTCCCGGTGCCTATGGATATATTGTCGAAACTAGTGGTGGAACTATTGCCTATACCGGAGACTTTAGGTTGCACGGTCCCAAGTCGGAGATGAGTGAAGAATTCATCGAGAAAGCGATGAGAGCAGAACCAGATTTGCTGATTTCAGAAGGTACCAACATAACCGGTGGTGAAGTGTCCTCTGAAGAGGAAGTTAAGAATAAGTTGGATTCTCTAATATCGGAAACTTTAGGTCTGGTAGTGGTCAGTTTTTCATTGAGAAATATCGACAGGTTGAGATCAGTGTACGAGGTAGCCAAAAGAAATGGGAGGAAACTTGCGATCTCCATGAAACAGGCCTTCCTTCTTCAGACATTGAGGGACGATCCACACCTGGATATATTCGATATCAGGGAAGAAGATGTAATCATATTTGGAGAGGAATCTTCTAGGACGCAGGAATGGGAAAGAAGAGTACTTAGTGAAGTCGAGCTTTGGAGCGGGGAAGATATAGAGGAGATACAGGACGAGATAGTGCTGAAAGCGTCTTATTACGACATGAATGATCTGATGAGTGTCGATCCGGTTCCGGGAAGTATTTTTGTTCTTTCTCAATCAGAACCCTTCGACGAAGAGGGCGAAATACAACATGAAAAATTGTTGAACTGGTGCGAGTATTATGGATTGCCGATGTATCAGGTCCATGCGTCAGGACACGTGATGCCTCATCAATTAAAAGAGGCTATAGAAAAGATAGATCCGGCGAAAGTCGTTCCGGTTCACACGGAAAGGCCGGAGCTCTTCAAAAGATACATGCAAGATATCGATCCTGAGATTATACTGCCGGAGTTGAACAAGTCGATGGAAGTTTGAAATAGAGAGGGACTGTGATCTTAGCTCATAGCCTCTCTGATAGCCGTAGAGAGCCCCGCGCAACTATCCAACTCTTCGTAGAGGCTGGAACTTTCTTCGAACACAAACCGTATTCTGCCTCTCTCAAAGTCTATTTCATCCATATCCTCCCACATACCTAGCGCCCTGCAACCTAGTCCTTTCAACTGTATGACCCCATAGAGCTGTGAGATGTATCTGATAATTTTGTGGGCGCCTTGGTGGCCTACTTTTACATCTAAAAGATTTTCTGGGTGATCAAGGTGTATGAATTCAAGTTCTTTATCCTCCTCTTTGTGTTTGAAGCTAGCTTCAAATCCAAAGACTAAAGGTCTTTTACCCGTGCTTTCTCCGGATTCTTCGTATTCCCTGAGTATCCTGAGATCTCTCTGTTCATTGTCCTTTAAGAACTTTTCTTCACCGTGTGCTTCCGGTCTCACTTCATTCTCCATATGGTGGAGTTCGGAGTGAGCCAATTTTGCCTTTCTGCTTTCTAGCTTGTATTGGTTCTCCAGCTCATGATAGATATCTCCACCGAGCTCTGCAAGTTGTTCTGTTTCTTTTTTGTTGTACCTGCGGTTCATCTTTTCCTCGATCTCATTTTTCATCAAGTTGCTGATCACGAACTTCGGATAGTAGGCTAGGTTTTCCTTGAGATAAGGATCCAAGATCGAGGTGACGAAGCGGTTGTAAAGAACGTTCGTATCGATACAAACTGAGTATTTTCCCGGATTTCCTTTCATCTTACCGATCGCGTGCATGAAGTCCTCGCCAAACTCCTCGGCATCGAAAACTCCTGTGGAGATGATCGCCTTAGCCAAAGCATCGTACCCCGGGATCTCGTTCCTGACGCTCTCGGGTGCCCTGCTCTTTGCTTCTTCTACCTTTTGATGGAATTCGTCTTCGTCAAGGCAGGATTCGCAGGTCCAAGTTCTTCTCTTCAATTCGATCTCAAAGAGATCTATGTCAAGAACGGGAGAGCGTATTGTGAAACTACTCTTACCTTCGAGAAAAGCAAGGTTCAGAAGAATGTTGATCTGTGAACCTTCAAGTTCAACCTTCGACAAGATGATCACCTCCTATCATCTCTACCAGGTCCTGCCTTGGGAGCGGGATATCCAAGTAAGGCTTATCTGCGTTCTCCACTGAATCGATGTAAAGGTAAAGAACGCCTTCGATCTCCATCTTGAGGCCCTCGATCACTGAGCCGCTGGCCATGGCTTTTCTTGCAGGGGTGATATCTAGGATCACTGGGTAGCTCTCGTCACAGATCTCTTCAACGTGTTCTGCAGCCTTCATCACATCGAACTCGTCCTCGATCAAGTACTCATCGACTTCTGCATCGATGCCTTTTTCTTCGAGTATAGTCTTCAAACCCTCTATGCTTTTTTGTGCGAGCTCCCTATCATGTTTCTTGTAGATCACGTGTATCTCTTTAGGTGTGATATCCGTATGAAAAAGTACAGCCCAGAATGAATTCACCACCGCCCAATCGCTCCTCCCGACGAAGGTAACGTAGCTCACTTCTTCCTCCATATCGATACCAGGATAGAATAAGAATGGTTTATCATTTTCGATAATCTTGGAGAGGATGCAAATTTAACGGATTATACTTTCTTACGCTTCATCCTTTTTAATAAAATAAAAAACCGGGAGACCCGTTATGGATCTCCCGGCATACCTCCCTCCCTAAGGGGGTAAAGAACGCTCCTATTGGGAGCGCTCCTCTATCTTGAAACGTTTTTAGGCGTACCTTCTCGAGTCGTCGCTTTTCTTTTCTCCTATGTAGTAGTCCATGGCCTCTTCACCCTCGAGCTCCCTTTCGCACGCGGTCACCAAGTCTTTCTGAGTTACCACTTCATCGTCTTCTCTCAGAGAGCATCGCGCAGCGTTGACTACAGCGTTCCTTATCTTCCCTCCTGAGAAGTCGTACCTTTTAGCTAGACTTTGTATGTCTACGTCATCAGCTAAAGGGAGTTCTTCCGGCAGATGATACTCCCATATCTTCTCTCTAGCCTCTACGTCGGGGATCGGGAACTTAGCTTTCAGATCCATCCTTCTTTGGAGAGCAGGATCCATCCCTTTCGCAAGGTTGCTGGTCATTATGATTATGCCGGAATGATCCTCCAGTTTCTGTAATATCAGGTTGACCATCCTGTTCTCCGTAGCATCTGTAGAAGAACGTGTTCCAGTTCTCTGTGTGAGCAGCCCTTCCGCCTCATCTAGAAGTATCACGCCGTCTTTCTCTTCCACCAATTCGAACATCCTACCTACGTTCTTTTCGCTCTCTCCGAACCAGACGTTGACCATGTCGCTCAGTGAGACCTTGTAAACTTTTTTGTCCAGTCTGTTGCCTATCGCCTTCGCCATCATGGTTTTACCAGTTCCCGGAGGCCCCGAGAAAAGGAGGTTGATACCTTCCCTGTCTCCTATAACAGACTTCATGTTCCATTCTTCCAGGAACTTGTCCTTCGAACTTTCCTGGGCGAGGAGCGAGAGTATCGAATCTTTCAGTTCTTCCGGGAGAACAACGTCCGAGAAAGATACCTCGGGATCGATGCTCTCCATCAAGTTCTCCTTCATCTTCTTCCCCTTTCGAGATCTGTGTTTGCCATGTTCTTCTTTTATCTCCAAATCTCCGGTTCCAAGGATGGCGTTGGCGGCTCTCGAACTCAGGTAGAACTTGGAGCGCTCTATCTCGGAATTTCCTCCTTTACTCTCTCTTCTTCCAGGTGGCCTCCGGTGGGATCTTCTAGACTTTCCGGATTCGATTATGTCCTTCTCTATCAGTCTCGATTCCTCTGTCAATAGTTTTCTCGCCTCTTCAGGTGGTGTATCATGAGTGAGTTTTAGGGCGTGTATCAACGTCTCTCCTTTGAGGCTTATATTATCCGGTTTTATCCCTACACCTCTTTTGGTCTGCAATAAAAGCACTATCGTTTTCTCCTCTTCGGACAGATCATTGTCATCAAAAAACTGGGTGGCTCGAAATGGATCTTCTTCGTCCTCTCCTTTGCTCTTTTTTTCCTCTAGCTCTTTTATCTTCTCTTTGTATTTCTCACTTTTATCTTCAAATATCTCAGGAGAGGGTTTGTGAAGGAAGTATTTCGTATCTCCTAATATCTTGTTGAAGAGCGTTACAGCTGCCTTCAGATACTCGTCGTTCGTCTCGAAAGCTTCGACATCGGCCAACTCGAGGTAATAGCCGAGCTGGAACAGCTTCAGCTTGTTTACGCCGTGCATGTGCATCTCGTCAGATCTTCTACTCATCTATACCTGCCTCCTATTGCGTATCATCAAATTCGCGAGAGGGTCCTCTCTTCTTTTCGTCTTTTCCATCTTACATTTCACCTCTGAACTCCACGGAGAAAAAAAGGGGCCAGCTATGAATCATCACACTCTCTATCGTTGGCCATCTTGCTTTCCTCCGCGGCAAAGTTTCATAATGGTGTAGGAGTATTTATTAATTACGGATTTTTTCGTAACTTAACTAAGAAAAATGTTAAATAACACTTTTATTCATATTTAATATGAGAAGATGAGGGCGACAATCGGGAAATAAGATGCTCCCGTGTTCCATCTGAGGCTACAAAACCGCTGATGAAGATGGAAAACGATAAGGTTACAACTTGAAGGTGATACGTATGTCAGAAGATGAAAAAGAGGATGAAGAAAAAAAGGATGATCCTATGTTTAAGCTCGGTAAGAAACTGGGAGACAAGGCAGAGGATTTCGGCCGCTGGCTGGTCGACTTCTAAAAAATCGATGAAAGATGAGCGGGGATTATCCTGGTAAGGTGAAAAAGGTCTTCCTAGACCTGAAAGAGCGCGGCATGGTCGATGGTAGGTTACGTGAGAGCGAGAGTGTGAACAATTTTAAACAGTCTCTGTTCTCCGATAAGATTTACTTCAACCCAAAGTACGAATTTGACGAAAATTCTATTTATTTCATCCTCCTACACGAGCAGGGGCACGAGGAGGGCCCTAAGAATTCACACAAGTACTTCGCTTCTTTATGTGTTTTTCTTGGACTTCTTTACTATACTAAATACCTTTACGGTTACAGTTCGATGATGGCAGATATCTCCTTTTCCATCGTAGTGGTTCTTTTTGCCTTCCTTTCTATGAGGGTTTTCTCTCAAAAATTTCATGAGG
>JAFDTP010000092.1 GCA_019594195.1 Thermoplasmata archaeon | reverse complement strand
GAAAGAGGCGTTGGACATAGCCGAATATATCGGTTATCCAGTGGTCATAAAACCGGTGAGCGGGAACCACGGTGATGGTGTTTTCGTCAACCTAAAAAATCCTGATGAATTGGCCGACGCCTATTCTCTAGCTAAGGAGTATGAATCTTATCAGCTTGTTGAGAAGTACATGAGCGGAGATGATTACAGGGCGCTTCTTGTGAACAATGAAGTTGTGGCACTAGCTAACAAGATCCCTGCTCACGTTGTCGGAGACGGCTCTTCAACTATAAAAGAGCTTGTCGAACTTGTAAACCAGGACCCGAAAAGAGGAGATGAGCATGACAATCTTCTCACAAAGATCACATTCAACGATGAAGTCATGATGAATCTTGAAAAAAAAGGACTGGGTCTTGAATATGTTCCGGACGAGGGAGAAACAGTGTTTTTGACAGAGACAGCCAACCTCAGTACCGGCGGCACCGCCGAGGACCGCACTGAAGACCTCCATCCTAGTTTAAAGAAGAGCTTGGAGAGGGTCAGTAAGATAGTCGATCTAGATCTTATGGGCATAGATTTCATCGCAGACGATATCTCAAAACATCCTCAGGAACTGAATTGGGGTATCATAGAGATAAATGCGAGTCCGGGTCTAAGGATGCATATATCTCCTACTTCAGGAAAACCAAGGCCGGTCGGAAAAAAGATCATAGACCATCTCTATCCATCTGGCGACGGCAGGATACCTTTGGTGGCGATCACAGGTACCAACGGCAAAACCACCACTTCTAGATTGGTAGAATGGCTCGGTAGAAATCAAGGTCACCACACGGGTCTTGCGGTGACTGGTGGTATCTGGTCGAACGGCGTAAAGATCGCAGAAGGCGACACCACCGGTCCATGGAGTGCGAACCTTGTCCTACAGGACCCTGAAGTCGACTATGCAGTTCTAGAGACGGCTAGAGGCGGCATGTTAAAGAGAGGTCTGGGTTTTGATAAATCTAAGGTCAGCGTGGTTCTGAACATACGTGAAGATCATATCGGCATGAACGGTGTCGAAGACAGAGATGATATCTTCTGGGTCAAATCACTGCTGGTAGAGGCTACCGACGAAGACGGCTACAGCGTGATCAACGGAAATGATGACTATGCCGAGAGATTGATAGAAGCTGCTAACGGCACTCCCATATTATTCGGTGTTGAAAAGAACTCACTCATAAAGGAACATATCGAGGATGGTGGTGAGGCTTTCGTTCGAGAGGACGACCAACTAGTAGCTTATCTAGATGATGGGATAAAAAATATAGCTAACGTTAAAGAATTCCCATTCCTCAGAGGCGGTGTAAAGATGTTGGTGGAGAACACTCTAGCCGCTATGGCCGCGGGTTACGCAAGCGGATTGAAAGTTGATAGGTTCGATAATGCTCTTTCGGCCTTTCAGACCGATGAATGCACGACACCCGGCCGTATGAATGTTTTCGATGTAAATGAAAGAGATATAGTCATAGACTACGCGCACAACGCGGATGGACTTGAAAATCTAGGTGAATTCTCTGATCACATATCTGAAGAGAATAAGAAATATCTAGTATTCACGGGTCTCGGTGATCGGACCGATGCAGATACTAGGGAGAACGGGGAAGTAGCTGCGGAAAATTTTGACGAATTGATATTCACTGAAAAAGAGGACCTTTTAAGAGATAGAGAGCCCGGGCAGATATCATCTCTTCTCAAAGAGGGTGCTATCTCAGCTGGTAAAGAACCGGAGGTCATACAAGACCCTCTAAAAGCTCTATCCTTTGCCCTGAGCAAGAGCGACCCAGGTGATGTAGTCGTCTGTGCGAATCTGGATTTCACTTCGGAGCATCTTGAAAAGATCCTTGGTAGTAGAGACATATGGCAGACTGACACTCCAGAAGAGATCAAGGACTGTAAGATCGATCTCCGCCAACTAAAATCTACAGACGGCACGAGTTAGCCGCTCTGATAAAAACAAAAACTTTTCTATTTTTTATTATTTTCTGGAAAAATAGGCTTTTTTCTTTCTAAATCAAAACCACAGCCGTTCGAGAGGATATGTACGGTTATGCCTTCCGCATGCAGAGGAGTATCTGGACCGATCTCTGAAACGTTAGTGTGTTTTATGTTTTGTCCATCCACCACCATTATATTCCTGCTCCCT
The DNA here is from genome assembly GCA_019594195.1 of Thermoplasmata archaeon. The sequence continues at coordinate 4,459 of JAFDTP010000092.1, read as the reverse complement.
ACCACCCTGAATTTATCATCTTCAAAATCCCATATCGCGGCAGTATTTTCTCCCAAACCAATACCGAGAGTGATAGGATTCTCTACTACTATGTGAACCAGTCTAGGGAACCTGCCCCTTGCTGTGAAGTGAGTGTCTATAACGGTCTTCGAAAGGAAATGGAGTCCGTGGGTGAGTTCGACCACACCGGCCATAAGGGCGTCTTTGCTCTCACCGTAAGCTATCATCAGATTGGTCATGCATACGGCGCCGGCACTCGTTCCTCCTATCGGATGCCCCTTCAAATTTTTTCTCCGTATCTCTTCTGTAAGGCTGGTACCTCCGAGGATAGTGGTTATCCTTAACTGGTTTCCCCCTGAAAAAAAGTACGCATCGGCTTCTAGGGCCTTTTCTATCATAGCTTCACTGTTCGCCTCTTCTCTACTCTCCGGGTTCATAGCGATGGAATCTGCCCCCTTGCTTTCGAAGACCTCTGAATACCGGTCGAGTGTTTTTTCTGGTCTTTGACTCGCAGTAGGGAGTATCCCGATCGTCGGTGAATCGCCACAGCGATCCTCGACTATCTCTATGAATTCGTTCAATATAGCACCGTCCACTGACAAGTCCATCTTGCCGCCGACGGTTATCAAAGGCCCTTTAGACATATCGGTAATACCTCTTTTATATGGTTTTAAATCAAATAACCTCTGTATAAACCTTCTTGTCTAAAGTGAAATAAGAAGTTTTCTTTCAACAGACCTCCGCCCAATACATAAATATAGGAGTTGATGTAAAGCGAACCGATGGTAATATGGATAACTGGATGGAGGATCTTTTTGAGCCTGTACCAAGAGTAGATATAGGTTTCTTCCCGACACCACTTCAGAGATTAGATGATCTCAGCGAAGAATATGATATAGATCTTTTCATGAAAAGAGACGATCTTTCAGGTCCGGGATTTGGAGGTAACAAAGTCAGGAAGCTGGAATTCATACTGGCCGAAGCTTTGGAAAGAGACTGTGATCATATAGTGACCTACGGGGGTTATCAGTCCAATCATTGTCGCCAGTTGACCGCTGCATGTAAGAAGTTCGATATCGAGCCCGTTCTCTTTTTAGTCGGGGATGAAGAACCTGAAGACTTCAAGGCCAATTTACATCTAGACAGGATAATGGACGCTGAGATCCATTTTGTTGTAGGTGAACTCGACGATATAGGTAAGTCCTTGGACAAGGCGATGGAAAGAGGCGGTAAAAGGATAGAAGAGCTGGAGGAAGAGGGTCATAGATGTTACGAATGTCCTTCAGGTGGTTTTGATCGCAACGGAACATTGGGTTTCGTTTGGGCTATGGGTGAACTTGTTGAACAGCTGGATGAACTCGGAGAGGATGTCGATCATATAGTTCATGCGAACGGTACAAGTGGTACATATACTGGATTGATGATGGGTAAAAAGATATTGGACCTTGACGTAGAGATCCTTCCTTTCAGTGTATCTCCTACTTTCCCAGATATCAAAAAAAAGATATCTGATATGAGTGAGAAAGTGCAAGAAAAGCTGGGCGTCGAAAACGCATCAATAGACCCGGGAGAGATAAGGATCGATACGGACCATTACGGCCCGGGATATGACGTACCTTTTGAGGGCTCTATAAGAGCGACAAAAAAGGTGGCTAGGCAAGAGGGTATATTTTTGGGACCGGCTTATACCGCAAAGGCTATGGCGGGCCTGATGGATCATTTAGATGAAGGAAAGATCGATGAGGATAGTACCGTTGTATTCTGGCATACCGGTGGTACCCCAGCTATATTCGCTGAAGAAGAGATAGTCGGAGACCTTTACGATTGATTGAAATATCTCAGTCAAGTTTTTTATATCCGAAAGGCAGTGATATCCTTAGATGGACACTTTCGCACACATAACTATCCCGCTCCTCATCCTCCTTGCACTGAGGATCGAGACCAGGAAGATACTCCTGATGCTGCCATTTTCAGTTATCATGGATCTGGACTATCTTTTCATGATGGGTCGGCAGCTTTTTCACAATGTGTTCATCGTGATATTGATCCCTCTGATAGTGATCCTGTATCTGGATAAAAAACGACCTGAATACCGTGAGTACGGACTGATAGCTTTTTTCTTTCTCTTGAGTCACTTCATTTTGGACCTTGGTGAGGGCATAGCGATGTTCTATCCTCTGGTGAGCGATTTCTATTATTTCGAGATCGAGATGTTCTTCCAGTTCGTCGGTCCTATCCCTCTACCAGATATATCGGTCGACATGGGTGTTATCTTAGCGGAGGATACCGTGGCCGCGGGTGAGGAGGTCACAGCTGCTGAGACAGCGGAAACTTACGCTTCTGTATCAGATATATCTTCGGGTCTTTTCCTTACCATCTCTGTCGCCGCTTTGATGTATTATCAAAAAAGCTTCACGTTCCTCAAAGAGGTATGGGATCTTTTGGTAGATATCAAAGACTTCTTTTTCGAGAAGTTGAGATCGATAAAAAAGAGACTTTTGGGTTAGGGTTCTGTCGGTTTGGCTATCACTTCTTTTACTTCCATGTCGAAGAACTTTCTGCTGTTCTTCCCCTCGATCAGCAGAACTGTATCGGCTCCGTAACCGGTTCCCGCGATAGCTAGAACGGGTTCTGGAGGTACAAGACCTGCGTCTACAGCCATCGATACGATCTCAACGCATACCTTGGTACCTTGACCGAAAAGGCGTAGGGTGTCCGCTATTATCGTTGTGGGCATCACTGAATCTTTTTCCTTCCGGTAGTGATCGTTCCACGAGTGGAAAGGCATAGGACCCGTGAATATCTCTACTCCGTTCTCTTCCATCTTTTCTTTGTTCTTCTCTTCGAGTTCCTGTTCACCTTTGTTCCTAAATCCGGTAGAGTGGGTGACCGCCACGACGTTTCTGTCTTCATCGAATAGTTCTCCAGTTTTCACTCCGGTCTCTCCTCTAGTTGTAGCTACAACTATATCCTCTATATCATTTTCTTCAGAATATTCTTTAGCGATCTGGAGAACGTCTTCAGTATCCTTATCAGTGGTATCTATCATAACTTTCACCTATGGTGGTGAATGTTTTCTGGTTTAAGGTTTTTTTGAGTACGGTTATCGAATAGATGAGATCTAAGGTCATTTGGAGATGCTCGACATCTCGTAATCTGTTGCTTTTCCTTTCCGGCTTTCCACGTGCACGTGTGTGATAATGGTTATTAGCCAAAGGGAGTTTCTGTTGATCTCGGTGATCCTGAACTTTATCTATGATGATCTATATCTAATCCGAGGAGATTGGACCACTGACTTCAGTTTCTCCTCGATTTTACAAGTATTTATCACTATAAAATCATCCCCTACACTTTTCCAGGGGAAAGCTTTTTTGAAGTTATGGTTTTCCCCGATCTAAAATAATAACATCAATCAGGAGCGGGATACTCACCAAAACCTTCGGTTTTGAGTCTTCCGTTCACCTTCGAGCTCTTGATATCTAGATCAAAATCACATCTGAGAAGGTGCAGGTTCAGTAATGGTATGAACTTGAACACTTTTATCGTTAAAAGTTCAACATTTTTGACTTCGACGGAAAGATCGAACTCGATATCTTCTGATTTGCTGGAAACTCTAAACTCCTCAGGTATTTTCTTTTTTTTATCGTATTCGGTATCGAATTCTTCTATCAGATGTGTCTCATCGTCTACGCTCAAGAGGATGAATCCCTGATCAGTTTTTCTAGACTTGAGAAGAGTGAATGAAAGATTTTTTCCGGCCATTTCATCAGCAAATTTGAACCAGATCCAGGGATTTTTAGCTGGTTTCCAATGCCCCAGGTTACTGTCATGATATCCATATCCTTCGATATCTAACGTTTTGTTCATGATACCGATCTTAAAAAACCTATCAATATAAGGTATAAAAAAGCGGTCAGAGGTGTGAATCGGTCTTTTTCTAAAAATTCTATAAAGCTTCTTATATTGAAGCTATCAAGGGATATCTTTTCTATCATTTTTATAACTTTTACGATTGGTTAGTATAATTTTCTTTCGGTTCTACCTCAATGAGAGTCTATTTCTTTAATAATTTGATGGCGGACAAGGGAAAGGCTTTCAAAGCGGAGTAATATGTAGGTGAGAAATAAGTAAAAGATGACATCGCTGAACTAGAGTAGGATAACCCTCTTCGAGAAATTAGTTTGAGAACCATACCTTGTTAGCTGAGGATAAAAAGAGATCAGCTTAAGAGACTAGTAATTTAGGAGTCAGATCTGTAAAACCTCGAAAAAACTTCTTTTTTTTCAAGTTAACATAACAGATATATCACACCTTAGATAATGATAACGTCTCAAATTATAATTTTAGTATATTTTAACAAATCTCGTACATCAACTTATAAGTGTTTACATTTGTTAACTTCCAGTTAAACTTTAGTATAACAATGGTTAAACAATAGTCTCTTAAGCTGATCTCTTTT
>JAFDTP010000127.1 GCA_019594195.1 Thermoplasmata archaeon | reverse complement strand
TAGGGGAAGATCATAAATCACACGGGGAGTTCATAAAAAGAGCTCTTGAATCACTCGATGTAACACCTCCAGAGATGGTTTTCTATTCCTTCGTAACCTTTGAAGGCGGCGAGATGTCGACGAGGAAAGGGACCTATGTGACTCTAGATGATTTCATGGATACTGCTGAAGAGAAAGCAAAAGAAGAGATATTGAAGAGAAGGGAAGATCTATCTGAAGAGGCCGTAGAAAAGATAGCTGAGAAAGTAGGGCTTGGTGCAGTCAGGTATAACGTTATCAGAGTACAACCGGCAAAGCCGATAGATTTTAGATGGGAGGACGCATTGAATTTTCAGGGTGATAGTGCCCCCTTCATTCAATACAGTTACACCAGGGCGAACAGCATACTCGAAAAGGCGGAAACCGACTTCTCTTATGGTGATTTAGATTTTGATGATCTGGAAGACGGAGAGTTCCGTTTGTTGAAGAAGATAGCCGAGCTACCATTGGCCTTGATGACTGCCGCTGAGAGCAATGCCCCTCATAAGATGGCTAGGTATGCCCATGAACTCGCATCTGAGTTCAACCAGTTCTATAGAGACTATCCGGTACTAGAATCTGACGATAAAAAGGAATTGAGATTATCGATAGTAAAAAGTTTTTCCAGTGCTATGGGATCCAGTCTTGATATATTGGGTTTAGAAAAGCCAAAAAAGATGTAAAGATATAAGAAAAAAGGGTTTTTCTGGTTTTGGTTTTTTTATCTGAGTCTGTCTTTGAACATGTAGAGTCCTACTACTACACCGATTATGATTATCGGTATAAGTGCGTATACCAAGTACTCTCTCCAAGCTTCTTGCCTGACGTTTATGGTCTCATCTGCTTCATTGTCAAACTGTAAACCAAGTGGTTCCTCGCCATCTGTAACGTTGACGATAACTACGTTTTCACCGTCACTTTCAGGTTCCCATTCCATACTGATAGTTACTGTTTCTCCAGGTGCTATAGTTCTGTTTTCCGTCTCTTCGCCGTCTTTGTAGAACACCTCGTCGATGTCAACTCGATCTCCGTTGACTTCAAGTCTAGTTCTCACGTCTGTTGCGTCCAAATCACCAATATTTGTGACGTTCACTCTGATCGTGACAGTGTCGCCGACTCTTGGATTATCATCTGAGAATCTCAAGTCCTCCATTATGCTGAGGTCGGGGACGTCTCCTAACTCGATGACCAAATCCTTTTCTATGGTCCTGTTGTTTCCTGCACCGTCGATGACGGTCAGTTCTATCTTATATTGTTCGGCTTCGGTGAACTCTGTATAGTTCCAAATGATCTCCTCGCTTGTAGCGACGACCACGTCGTCACTATCAGTAAGAGTCCAGTTGTACTCCTCGATCACACCTTCATAGTCGGGATGAGCCTCTATTTCAGTTGCGTTGAAAGTAACGTCCGTGTTTCGAACTATGCTGATTATGGGATCACTGCTAGTCTCGTTGTTCCATTCTACGATGAAATCACCTATAGGTTCAGTAGTGTCGTTGACGTTTACGGTGATGGAGTACTCTTCCGAGTTGCCCACGCCGTCTGTGACATTCAGAGTGACTTCGTAAACGTCCGGAATATCGAACTCATGAGTGACATTCATGCCCTCTTTTATCTCAGTGTCATCACTGAAGTTCCATTCATAACTCCTAACGATGCCTGTAGCTTCGTCGTAGAAGTCTTCACCACTGAAATCTATCTCTTGATCCTCGTTGACGGATGTATCTTGGCCTATCTCGACTTCCTTTTCGTCTACGAGTATGTAGTCTCCCTGCGGTCCTTCGTCGTCTATAACTAGGGTCAGGCTGTCAGAAGGATAGAATCCGGCGCTGTCTTCTACTACTACCTCAAGGTCAGCTTCTTCTGCCTCTTCAAAAGTATAAAGTCCATGATGACCGTCTATATCGATAGGCTCACCATCCCAAGTCCATTCATATGATATAGGATGGCTGGTTTCGCTTTCGAAATCCGCGGTCAATTCTACTTCTTCACCTTTCCTTATTACGTAATCGACCTCATCTTCTTCTTCCATCTCTTGTACCCACGGTTCATTTGTTATCGTTATATCGACTTCGCCTTCATCGGATTCTCTAACATCAAATGTAAGATCAGAAGTTTCACCGTCTTCCATCGGATTTATCTCTAGGGTGGTGTAACCCTCTACTTCGACATTCTCAGGTATGTCCTCCTCTGTTCCCGGTCCTATGTATCTTTCGTAACCTTGTAGAAGATCAACTGTATAACTGAAGTCTCTAACATTACCAAAGGTATGATCGTTTTCAACGGTCAGATCGATGATGTGTGATGCCTCTTCAACATCGACGGCTTCGTATGTTTTCATCGAAGTGAATTCTATCTCTCCTGTGAAAAGTTCTGTGACATCACCTTCTAATTGTTCGAAACCTTCAAAGGCGGTATCATGTTCATCTATTTCGTAAACAGTATCGTTTACGGTTATGAACCTTTCACTCGTGGGTAGATCCTGGCTGTAAAAGAGTCTGTCCTGAAAATCCTCCACTTCCTCTTCGCTCAGGCTTAGATCTTGGTCACCTATGGCTAGATCTATCTGCATCGCAAGATTCCCTATGTGAGAATAGTCCATGGTTTTCATCCTAGTGCTCGATCTTAGAGTTCTAGTGGTTTCTATCTCTAGGTTCCCTATCTCATCGAATTCCATATGGGTATCAAAGGTTTCTTCACCAGACCTCACCGTACTTGTTTCCTCTCTAGGGATCCTCTTTCTCTGTTCTTCACTTAAAGTCACTTCGTCGATAACGAGAGGTTCATACTCCGGAGCGTCGACGACCAGCAGATATTCGCCCGCTGGAGCTCTGATCCTGAAAGTTGGTCCGGACATCGTGTGGTGAAGGACACCGATATCATCGTTGTAGAGTGTTATATCTAATTCCTCTCTGATACCTCTTCCTTCTTCGTCTACCAGATTACCTTCGACGTAAGGTTTAGAGGACAATTCAACATCATAATCGGTACCTAGTTCAGGCATAGTAAAGTCAGTATTTATGTAAGGAGCATAACCGGCTTTTTCGACTTTGAATGTTCCATCAAAATCATCATAGATCTCTATCTCATAGGTCGTTATGTTCTCTCCGTTTACCTCCTCTACTTCAGTAGTTACTGAGTGGTGAAAGCCACGTTCTCTGTCTTCAAGTGATACTACAGCGTCTTCGACCATGTTTCCATCTTCATCTTCGACTTGACCGGTGACAGTGTTGCCTTCGATCCATTCATGGTCGACCAATATATCATCTACGACTGTATCTTCACTGACTCTGAACGGCTCTGTGGTCTCTCCCATGTAGGCTATCCCGCCATCTACATCGGGATCGACCTGTGAAGGGAATATAATCTCATACCAACCAGGACTGACTTCTGTGAATTCATAATAATATTGTGATGTGCTCTCAGTTCTGATATCTCCGGTTGAGAGATCTCTCAGTTTGATATCCAAATCAGATTCTATGGTTCCGTCCTCATCGATGGGTTCAAGGAATCCTTCAATTGTAATATATCCTTCATGTTCGCTCGCTTCTACGGGCTGGGCGTTCCATTGGACCACCATCAACCCTGACATGACTAGTACCAGTACCGCCAGGGTGGTGGTCATCTTGCTAAACTTTCCAGATTTCATTTATAGTTCCTCCTTACTTATGTCAGAGATTGCAGATTTCATGAGAGTACCCCCTATAAATATTTTTTCGGATGCCACCGTAAGATTTACGTATTTTATATCAGGCATATCTCCAATCCAGATAATAGGAGATATTATAATTCTAAGTCGGACCCTTCTTGAAAAGAGATGATAAAGAATAATACACAGCTTACAATTAAGTAGAACGGTATCTATGAAACATAAGAGGAAGAGCAAGAGAAAAAAGGATAAAACCTGCGACGTGAAAGGGTGCGATGAAGATAAAAAGAAGTCATTATCGAAAAAAAAAGTGAGAGATAAGACCGATCTCGACATAGAGGCCTCTGGCAAGAACGCTTATCTTTGTAAAGAACATTATAAAGAATACAAAAAGGCAACCGAAGATGAAAGACGGGCTAAAAGGCTAAGTTGGGATTAGCTCGCAGTGTCTATCTTCAATGTCTTCTAGGAACTAATATTAAAAAACTAGGAAAAACTACTTTAATAAGCATCTAAATGGAAACAAAGCACACAAAAAGAAGTGATGTTTGATGTCATGTGAAACTTTAGATAAAAGGAGGTTGTTAATACACATACTTACAATTTTGTTTTTGTCCATTT
>JAFDTP010000090.1 GCA_019594195.1 Thermoplasmata archaeon | reverse complement strand
CGGAGGAGCTCTCGGTCCCTACGTAGCTGGATATATCTATGATCTGACCGGACTGTACGATATGGGATTTTTGATAAGCGGTTTTTTGATGTTAGGAGCTTTCGCTCTTTCATTATTATTTATAAGGATATATGAAGAATAGATGAAAAGGGTTTTTTAGTTGTTAGAAGGGATATCAAGCTTCTTCCATCTTCCTTTCGGCGTATCTATTTGCGGCTTCCAACGGAGTGATGTCTTCTTCCTTTGCCTCTTCGTACATCTGGTACAGCCTGTCCTCTATACCCGCGGCATCCCTTTTGGCCTCTTCGAGGGTCTTACCTTTGAGTTCGTTGAAGACCGCTAGGAGTCCGCCGGCATTGATAACGTAGTCGGGAGCATAGAGTATACCTTTATCTTTAAGGGCTTCTGCATGCCTCTCCTCTTTCAGCTGGTTGTTCGCCCCTCCTGCGACGATATCACATTTGAGTTGGTCCATGGTGTCGTCGTTTATTATACCTCCCAGGGCGCATGGAGCGAATACATCGCATTCTTCACTGTATACATCTTCTGGATCCACTGGTTCTAGACCTTTTTCTTCCATCTCTTTGACCGCTTCCTCGTCGATATCGCTTCCTTTGACTGTCGCTCCGTCTTCAAGAAGATGCTCGGCAAGATAACTACCGACTTTGCCTAGACCTTGTATCAGAACGGTGACGTCCTCCATGTTCTCAGGATCATGATCTTCATGTTCTTTGAGCGAAGCTATTATGCCGTGATAAACCCCTTTAGCGGTGATAGGAGAAGGGTCTCCAAGACCTTCTTCGAGGCCTACGACGTGATCGGTGTGTTTCGCGACGACAGCCATGTCGTCGGTCACGGTGTTGACGTCCTCGGCGGTGATGTAATTTCCACCTAGAGCTTCTACGGCCTTACCGTACTCGTCGAACCACTCTTCGGTTTTTTCCTTAGGGTCAGCGTTTATTACCGCTTTACCTCCACCCAGCGGTAGGTCTGCGGCCGCGGCTTTATATGCCATGCCTTTGGATAATCTCTTCACGTCTTCGAGGGCGTCTTCTTCAGTTTCATAATCCCACAGTCTAGTTCCTCCCAGCGCCGGTCCTAGAGAGGTGTCGTATATAGCGATTATAGCTACGGGTTCTTCATCATCTGAAGTCTCTAACTCTGCTCTGTATACTCCCTCATAGCCCTCGACGTCGAGTTCTTCGAGTTTCATATCATATCTCCTCGGATGGGTCTATTTTCTACGAATATTTATGTTTTTGTCCGTTAGTTATACCGGTTTTTAAGAGATCTTTCCGACCGGCGCTACATAGACGGTGAATTCGTCCTCTCCGTCAACCTTTACCAAGGAGTCCATAAGGTCCTGATCGTAAGCACCTATCGCACAGGTCCCGGCCTCTAGCGCTTCGCACGCAAGGTAAAGATTCTGGCACACGTGGCCCGCATCTAGAGCGATGACTTTGTAAGAAGCTTCTGCGTATCTCCACTCCATCCTGTAAGGCATAGTTGTCCAGATGAAAGTGGCGGCGCAGTCGCCTACAAAGGACTGGCCTCTAGCCGCTTCGGTCACTTTGTCTTCGAGATCATCGTATTCTGTCACCTTGACCAGTTGGTGTTCTAGAGGAACATATCTGTAGATGGCCTTTTCGATGCCTTCTATTTTATTTGCTGCTATGTAAGTTTCGAAGGTATGTCGACATCCAGCGGAGGGAACCACCCTGTAAGCGTGGCCGTGGTCGGTGTGTTTTTTCACACCCTGAGTGGTCCAGAGAAGATAGGACAGTTCTTCCAGTTTTAAAGACTCGTCGGTGAAGGAGCGTCTTGATCTTCTTTCCTCTATAGCCTCTGTCAGACCCACGTCTATCTCCAGTTCCTCTGGTTCCGGTAAATCTATCATTTCAGCGTTCTCTGGAACTTCCTTTTGTACAGGCGGCATCGGAACTCCTTTCTTCTGGTCAGTCTGTGAGAAATCAACTTTCTCCCGGATATGATCTTTGAGATATTCTCTATCCATGGTATGTTAGATAAGGTCTGTAGAATTTAAAAACTTTGTGAGGCATATAGGATATGTTATATATAAAAAAGAAAGAAAAGATTTAGTAGAGGTCTGCCTTTATATCGTCCAGACCCAGTTCTTCCAGCTTTTCTTTAGAGGGGGTTCCTGTCTGCCAATCCCAGTCCATCAATTCGTTGTATTTCTTGACCATATCTTCAATATAAGGCTCTATGGTTTTACCTTCGGCTCCACCGTTAATAGGGGCCTCAAGCAGTCTTGGAGATATGTCAAGATCGTATTCCGGCTTGAATCCATTTAGTACATTAAAACTTCTTTCGAGATTGGCGATCCTTTCTCCGACCTTCAATGCCTTTTCTTTATCTAACGGAAGACCAGTTAGAGCTTCATAACTTTCACAGATCAGGTCGAGTCCGACCTCGGAACCGAACCAACAAGTACCTAAAGTTTCCATGAAGAGCTTTTTCATCTGTGATAGTCTCGCTGATTTTGGTTTTTTTTCTGGATCGAACCTGTCTACCGGTTCTTCAATGCCTAAATCTGAATCGGGCATCAGATCGAGTCCGAGGATTTCCCAATTGGGTCCAGAACTCGATACTACTAAGCCCAGAAATTGTCCCCATAATGCTCTACTGTCGTGTGCGTGATTCGATTCGCCCTTGAAGTGTACCGCCAACTCTGGATGACCCAATTCCTCCGCAGCATCTTTTAGTCCCTGTGAAAGAGTTTCACCTATACCCTCTTTATTTATCAACAATTCAATTATCTTTTTAGATGCCTCTTCATCACCCCATTCTGCTGTAAAGCCGAGATCATCTTCAGTCAAAATGTCTCTGTCGTAGGCTTCCATGACCATCGAGACCATTGCTCCGGCAAGATTTCCATCCAACCCCTGTCTATCCACATAATCTGTCAGCCAGACCACTTTTCCAGGATCACTTATCCCGAGGTTAGAACCAAGGTTAGAAAAATCTTCGTATTCCGGTTCTTCTGAAACGAACCCCTCGTATGGACCTTCAGTCACCTCTACTTCGTGAACGTGATTTATTGAACATCCATAGCAGGTCCTAAGTTTTGTATCGAAAGTTTCTCTTATATACCGACCGGTAAGTTTCTCGTACTCTTCAAAAACACCTGTAGTAAAATTTTTGACTGGAAGATCACCCATTTCATGGATCTGACCGGTGAAGCTAGCAGTTCCGTAGGAGTTCACAGCCTGACCTATGGGGCTTTCGGTGCTCTTTTCTCTCCACTCTTTAGCGAGTTCTTTGAATTTCTCCTCATCATGAACTGGGATATCCTTGTTCCCATGGACCGCTACAGCCTTTAGGTTTTTAGAACCCATGATCATACCGATATTGCCTTTTGCCGCGATATGGCCTTTGTCATTTTCTATACATGCTCCAGGAATCATGTTCTCGCCTGCTGGACCGATGCATGCAACGGAAGCTTTCTCTTCTCCTATCTCTTTCTTTATTGCATCTTCAGTATCTTTGGTGTCCATCCCCCAAAATTCCTCAGCATCTTTTATTTCTGCCCCGCCCCCATTTACATGGAGGAAAACAGGTTTTTCCGATTTACCTCGAACTACTATCCCGTCGTATCCGGCGAATTTTAGTCTAGGTCCCCAAAAGCCGTGAGAATTAGCGTACGCTATGTTGAATCCTGTCATAGGATTTTTTGAGATCACTTGAAAATTCGACGGTGATTGAACCGAAGATCCTGTAAAAGGACCTGTGATGAACAACATAACGTTGTCCTCATCCAAAGCGTCGATTTTTCCGTCGACCTCGTCGTAATAAATCTTCTCGCCTATTCCTACCTGGCCAACAAAATCATCTATTAACTCGTCTGGAAAGTCTTTCTCCTTGATCTCCTTTCTAGATAGGTCTATGTCCAAAATCCTTCCCATATATCCTCCTTTAGGTTTCATCTATCTCCCCAAAACTGTTATCTCCTTGAAGCGTATTAAACTTTACTCAGATCATCGGTAAGAAGCTGCAGGGGGTGGAGAATGCGCGTGGAAAGCTGTCCTGAGAGCGCTATCGAGCTTGATATCCATGGAGTGGATTATTATGAGAAGTCAATCGGTGAGTTGGGAGATTCAGTAGAATTTAGATCAGAGAACCGCCGAAAGATGAACCTGTCTCGAGGGAAACAAAACCTAAATATAAGTTGGTGGATAAATAAATAGAGGTGTGAATAATGGTCAAAAGAAAATCTAGATCTGAATGGATCGGAAAACTGAAAGAAGGAGAAGGAAATATGGAATTCGGTAGTGGTGCTTTCAAAGGTCAATACAGCTTTCTCTCAAGGTTCAAAGAGGGGGAAGGGACGAATCCCGAAGAACTGATAGCGGCGGCGCACTCCGGCTGCTTCTCGATGGCTCTAGCGGCTTCGCTGGGCGAAGAGGGTTACGAGCCGGAAAGCGTTGTTACAGAAGCTGTCGTCGATCTTGAAAATGTGAACGGCGACTTCGAGATCACGAAGATACATCTGAAGAACCGCTCCGAAGTATCGGAGATAGAAAAAGACGTTTTCCACGAGATCGCTCAGGGAGCTAAGAAGAACTGTCCGGTATCAAAAGCTCTGAGTTCGGTCGATATCGAGCTTGATGCGGAACTCATATCTTGAAGAAATCTCTGGGCTAAAACCTTTTCCTTCGACTTTTATAAATATTTTTCAAATTTTCTTCGATGTTGGTACTAAAAGGCAGGATGTTCGAAGAGATAGAGAAAATCCTGCCCTATTTTTGAAAGGAGATGATTTTTAATGTATTATTTCAGCGTGTTCTTCAAAGGGCATCACCGATAAGTGCGGCATCATCTCTTTGAAACCTTCCCTTATCTCTTCGATATGATGGAATTTTTCGTGGCTCTCTCTACTGTCCCAATAAGTTATCATGATATATTTCGTCGGGTTGATCTCTATCTCCTCACGTTCTCCCCGCAGCATAGATCCTCCGTAAGCTACGTCGGTCGCCTTCACAACTTTTGTACCGATGAAACCCTCCTTGTCCATCGTGAACTGACAGAGATCTTCCATCATCTCCTCCACCTCTTCCTCATGTCCAGGTTTTACGGAAAGATAGTTCAAAGCACTGACCATCGGCTTTCCGACCCATTCGTGATCGTCGAATTCGTCTACAGGTAATTCTTCTGCATCCACTTCCTTATCCTCTAGAAAGTCTAAAGCCATCTCGGTTCTTTTCCTTCTAGGTCCACAGTAGACCTTGATCGATCTATCCTTCAAAAAGTCGGTATAAAAACCAAGGTCCCAAACTGGTATGTTCAAAGCACCTTCGATGTGGTTCATATAGTACTCTTCCCTCGTCTTTACATCTATTATCAGATCCATATCATCAAACCCTCTTATAAAGCACCTTTTGGAGGATATAAATAGTTAACTGATCGAAGCCTTAGCGTAATATATAATAAAAGTGAACCATGGATGTTTTCACTAGTGAAAAATTGTACCTCAAAAGATATTGGGGGTGTAATAAAACCGAGATCGTAGGTCGCTGAAATTGGTCTGCTTATTCTTTCTTCCGGTTGGAGGTCTAGGCGCAGGAAGCTCGTATTCATCCAAGACCTTTTTCACCCACTTTTCGTCTTTTGTCATGTCCACCAGTTTTTCTACATTGAACTTCTTTCGGAGGTCTCGGATAATGTCTCCAGTGAAGAATTCCTGTGTCTTGTAAGGGTTCAACACTGCGTAGGAGTTCGGGGTTTTGGCTAAATCCAGAAGTTGATCATTTTTCATAAGACCGTCGACTAAATTTCTGAAGTATTTTCCATGTTTAAGCCTCTTGATCGCCGGTTTGTCTACATAAGGAAGCATATCCTTCAAAAATTTCGATAGGTTCAACCTATTGGTATTTTTATAAGTATCCCATCTATCGCTGTATTCTGACTTGATGAATGCTTCTCTGCCTATTTCATTCCTTATCTTTTTAGATTTCAAGAAATACGGATGGAACTGGAGTTTTTTGTCAACTTTCTTAACATCTCTCAAAGATTCATATTTAAGGTGGTTGAGTTTTATGTAATCATAATGGTCATTTGTTCTGTGATCGAATTGCTCGATATACTTTTGATTACAATATCTTTTCATAATAGATCTGTTTATCTCGATCAACTCGAACTCTTGCAGTATCGAGTCCATAACATATACAATGTGAGTACAACTAGTTAGTTATTTCGGTAAAAACCAAGAGATCGTTCTCGATATGATCGTTTTTGACTCATGATCAATATGTCCAAGGTGGTGAACGGGAGTTGTGTTTATCTTCTTATGAAAAATCCTTAAATAGAAATATCCAACTTCATTTTCAGGAAGATCTGCAGGATTATCCAAAAGAATTGAGGAACAATATAGCGAACGGTATCGTGATGTATGGTTATCTAGAGGTGTATGAATGAGAAAAATAAGTCCAGATCCAGAGAAATCGAGAGCTCTGCGCAAGATGAGTGAAAAGATATTGGACAAAATAAAGAAAGTTGCTTAAGTGCCCAAGATAATTCGAACTAAGGGACCAGAAAATGCCAGAGGGAGATAAAATATGTTATCCTCTACTTTCTCGATCTGCGATTCGTTCAAAATATAACATCTAGATGGATCGTATTTATCGGAAAAACTTCTCAAGGACCGAGTTATTTCGGG
>JAFDTP010000034.1 GCA_019594195.1 Thermoplasmata archaeon | reverse complement strand
CCCATCTGTGCCCCTCTTCTTCTTCCTCCCTGTTTTATGGTGTTGCACATCTCGTCATAGACCTTCATGAAAGATACTGGGCCACTTGCTTCTCCACCAGTAGACTTGACTGTGTCTCCTCTCGGCCTCAACCTAGAGAAAGTGTAACCGACACCCCCTCCAGACTGGAATATCTTTGCGGCGTTCTTCACCTGCTGAAATATACTATCCATATCATCTTTCGGTGAAAGAACGAAACACGCGCTCAATTGTCCCAATTCCAGACCTGCATTCATCAGGGTCGGAGAATTGGGTATGAAATCGAGACCCGTCAAAGCTTCATAAAATTCCTCCTCTTCCTCATCGGGATCTCTATCATCATCATAATCTTCGTTGACTTGAGCGATCGCGGAAGCAACGCGGCGAAACATCTGGTCAGGAGTTTCGATCACGTTACCGTCTTTGTCCCTCTTTAAGTACCTTTCCCTAAGAATTTTTTTAGCGTTTTTGGTGAGTTTTTCTGCGCTCATGAAATATTACCTCGATGGAATTTCGTAATGGAAAACCGACTTAAGAATATTCCGATTTAGTTTTATGCATATTTAAATTTATATAATAAAAACCCTATGGATGATTAGCCCTTACCAAAAAATCCGGATCTAGATAGAAAAAGATGTATCAAAATTAAAAAAGGTTAATTAAGAGCTTCACTTAACCCTAAATTGTGATAACATCGCTAAAAAAGAGGCCGTTCTCGTAATAGATATGATAAACGACTTCGTCTATGATAAGTTGGGCAATGAGAACGCAGAAGATATAGTTCCGAACGTAAGAAGACTTCTCGAAGATGCAAGTGATAATGACATCCTGAAGATTTTCGTACAGGATAAGCACAGTGAAAATGATCCTGAGATATCTCACTGGGGACCTCATGCCATGGAAGATGAAAAAGGTTCTGAAACCATACCCGAATTGGAAGGGATGGCTAACAGAAAATTGCCTAAGAGATTTTACGATGCATTTTACAAAACCGATCTGGAGTTGACTCTCCGGCAGCATCAGATAGAAAGGGTTATCCTGACCGGGGTGACCACCGATATATGTGTTCAGAACACCGCGGCAGGTGCTTTCTACAGAAATTACGAAATCAAAGTTGTAGAGGACTGCACGGCAGCGATGTCCGAAGAAAAAAAGAAGTCGGCACTGGACTACATGGAAGAGGTCTACGGAGCCGAGATCGTAGACAGCGATGAAGTCTTGAAAAGATGGTAAATATTTTCAAGGGTGAATGAACGATGAGTGCAAATTCAAGTCTCGATCTTGAGAGATCCGTAGAGCTAAGCGAGCATTACTACCACTTTCGATGATTAATTTTAAATACACCAATTCTCAATCAGGTGGAGCATGATGAATTTTGATGTCCGGGAGGAAACAAAAACATGATACGTTTTGGCCCAAGCGGTATACCATTATCCTGCAAAGGAAGGACTCTCGAAGACGGTATCAAAGATGTTCACAAACTCGGACTCAACGCGTTCGAGGTTCAATTTCTAAGACCGAAAGTCAGAACTAGACCGGTCGAAGAAGAAGAGGTCGGACTCAAGGCTAAAGAAGTGCCTGAAAAATTCGTCATAGGGGTCAACAAGGGAAGAGAATACAGGGAGATATTCGTAGAAGACCTAGATAAAGAACTCCAGAGAGGAGACATGCTGCATTCTATAACAGGAGGAGTTGCAACTGAATTTCACAAATTCCCCAGGCTAGCAAGACTCAGTAAAGAATTAGATGTCAAAATGACTCTTCATACGCCTTATTACATAGAATTGGCCGAAAAAGATACGGACCCCGTCCAAAAATCAAAGCGCGCTTTCAAGTATGGGGCGGTGATGGCGGACCAGATAGAGGCGGAAACCATAATCACCCACCTGGGTCTTAGAAGAGAAGATCAAAACGATGATTATCTCGAGGATTCCGCCGTTGAAAATCTAAGACAACTAAGAGACTGGATCTCTGAAAATTGTGAAACCGACATGAGGATAGGACTGGAAACCCAGACGGGTGAAGACGTTTTCGGAAGTCTCGACGAAACTTTAGATATCTGCAGCCAAGTCTCGGGAACGGTCCCAGTCATAAACTTTGCTCATATCAAGTCAGAAGAAAAATATCCTTTGGAAGATGAAGAGGATTTTGCGGAAATATTCGATCTTTGTAAAAAGTTTGTTTCTGATGACTATTATGTGACTTTTTCAGGTGTTGAAAAGAGAAGAAGGGACGAATGCCGATTGACCCCTATCAAAAGAGGAGAACTTCAATTCGAGGACCTTGTTTACCACCTTATAAAAAGAGAAGATGACGTGACCATAATATCTACTTCACCGTTGAAAGAGCACGACGCCATGTACATGAAAGTCATATTTGAAAGGATCTATTCTCGTGAGATAGGAAAAGAATTGAGGAAACAAGATGAATGAAAGGTTAGTGGAATCCGTAAATTATATATTAGACTCTATGGAGCATTCTTTAGATCATCTGAACTGTGAGAGTATAGAGGAAACCGTCAGCATATTGACTTCCGCTAACAACGTATTCGTTTACGGTTCCGGGAGATCCGGACTTGTAGGGAGAACATTCGCGATGAGGCTGATGCAGATAGGTATCGAATCTTATTTTATAGGGGAGACCATAACACCCGCTGTGAAAAGAGGTGACTGTGTTTTCATCGTATCGAAGACCGGAGAAACACAGACAGCTATACAAGCCGCCGAGATCGTGAAGAACCGTGTAGAGGATGCAGAAACGATAGTTCTGACAGCCACCCCCGACTCGACTTTAGCGGATCTTGGAGATATTGTTATAGAACTCGAAGGAACCAAAAGCGACAAAAACAAGACGCTCGCTCCTTTAGGTACGGTTTTCGAGGATACCGCTATGATATTTTTAGACGGGCTGATAGCCGTGCTCATGCATGAACTCGGTGAAACTGAAGAAGATATGAAGGTTAGGCATCCGATCCTGATCTGATTTTAGTACGGATGAAGAGCAAAAGTTTTATAGGGCACCCCTATTCATCAACTTAACCACAATCACTTTAATGGAGTTGAATAAGGTGGCAAACGGATTGAATGCTGCACGGAAATTAAAGAAGAATCGACAAAAGTTCAGATGGAGTGACAAAGATTACAAGAAGAGAGAGTTGGGTCTGAGAGAAAGGACCGATCCATTGGAAGGAGCACCTCAAGGAAAAGGTATTGTTCTTGAAAAAGTGGGGATAGAGGCAAAACAGCCCAACTCCGCTATCAGAAAATGTGTAAAAGTTCAGCTGATCAAGAATGGAAGGCAGGTGACGGCTTTCGCTCCTGGTGAAGGAGCTATAAGTTATATAGACGAACACGACGAAGTACTCATCGAGGGTATCGGAGGGATGCGAGGTAAAGCTAAAGGAGATATACCAGGTGTAAGGTACAAGGTCGTAAAAGTAAATCGAGTCGCTTTATCAGAATTGATCGCTGGTAGAAAAGAAAAACCACTGAGATGATGTAAAAAGGTGATATATCATGGCTGAAGAAGAAACTGAAGATGAGGAAACAGTTGATCAAAATAGAGAAAAATTATATGAATCTCTCGATATGCCCCTTCTTTTTGATAAGTACGATATGAAAGAAGTCGAGGTCGACGATCCCGGTCTGGAGCGGTACATAAACTTACTGCCTATACTTTTACCTCACAGCGGTGGAACTCACGCTAACAAGAGGTTTAAGAAAGAAGAAGTCAGTATAATCGAAAGATTGATAAATCATATGATGAGAACAGAAGACTTCACCGGAAAGAAGTTGAAAGCTTACAACGCAGTAAAGGATGCAATGGATATAATACATGATAGGACTGACAACAATCCAGTTCAAGTTTTAGTGGATGCTATAGAGAACAGCGCACCCAGGGAAGAAACGACTCAGATAACTTACGGTGGAATATCAGTACCGAAAGCTGTAGATGTTTCTCCCTGTAGAAGGATATCCTTAGCGCTGTCGAAGATCTCTCAGGGTGCTGTAAAAGCGTCCTACAAGAATAAAAAGGACATTTCTACTTGTCTCGCGGAAGAACTTATAATGGCTTCCAGGAAGGACAAGAACAGCTTTGGAGTGTCCAAAAAAGAAGAGACAGAAAGGATGGCTGCTTCGGCCAGATAAAAACATTTTCTTTTTATCTTATTGGTGATTTTTATGGGTAGAAAAGAGAAAAACGTACAGAAAGCTAGGAAGTTGATGGAGAAACCGAAACAGATAAGAAATATCGGTACCGCCGCACATATCGATCATGGTAAAACCACATTGAGCGATAACCTGATCGCTGGTGCCGGCATGATGTCCGAAGAGTTAGCTGGAAAACAGCTTATGCTCGATTTTGACGATCAAGAGCAGGAAAGAGGTATCACCATCGACTCAGCGAATGTTTCGATGGTTCACGATTATGAAGAGGAGGAGTACCTTATCAATCTTGTAGATACTCCCGGCCATGTCGACTTCGGTGGCGACGTCACGAGAGCTATGAGAGCCGTAGACGGTGTCATAATAGTTGTATGCGCTGTTGAAGGTGTGATGCCTCAGACCGAGACCGTCATTAGACAGGCTATGAAAGAAAAGGTCAAACCGATCCTGTTCATAAATAAAGTCGATCGATTGATAAAAGAATTAAATGTGAATCCCGAAGAGATGCAGCAAAGATTCCACGAGATCATCAGAAATGTTGATCGATTGATAAAGAACAACGCTCCTGAAGAATTCAAAGACGATTGGAGGCTCAATGTGGAGGACGGAAATGTCGCATTCGGTTCAGCTCTGCAGAACTGGGCCATCTCCGTCCCGTTCATGGAAAAGAAAGGTATCACTTTTAAAGAGATATATGAGCATCTTGAAGGCGGTAAAGAGATGGAACGTAAGCTCTTGAAGAAAGCCCCTCTACACGAAGCCTTGTTGAATCAAGTGATCCGTCACATGCCTGACCCCATCAACGCCCAAAAATACAGGATACCCCATATCTGGCGTGGCGATCCCGAAAGTGACGTAGGCCAGACGATGATAAATTGTTCGGAAGATGGTCCTACGGCCATGATGGTCACTAAGATACTGATGGACGAGCACGCCGGTGAGATCTCAGTGGGTAGACTGTTCGGCGGTAAAATAGAGGACGGTATGGAACTCCATATCGATGATCAGCCAGGTACTAACAGAGTACAGCAAGTATCCCTGAGTGTCGGTGCCGATAGGATACCAGTAGATGAGATCAAAGCGGGCAATGTTGTAGCGATAGGCGGTTTAAGAGACGCGATCGCAGGTTCGACGGTTAGTTCCGAGGAAAATGTTGTTCCATTCGAGGAGATGAAGCACTTTTCTGAACCCGTAGTTACCAAAGCGATCGAGGCTAAGAATACTTCAGACTTGCCCAAATTGATAGAAGTGTTAAGATCGGTTGCCAAAGCAGATCCATCTATAGATATAGAGATCGATCAAGAAACTGGAGAACATCTTATATCCGGTATGGGAGAACTTCACCTTGAAATCACGGAACACAGGATCGAAGAAGAACACGGTGTACCTATAACTTCTTCAGAGCCGATAGTCGTTTACAGAGAAGCTATCGAGGGAATAGGCGGAACATTCATGGGTATTTCACCCAACAGACACAATAGATTCTATTTCGACGTGGAGCCCTTAGAAGAGGATGTCGTAAAGGCGATAGACGATGGAGATATATCTGTCCACGGTAAGATCAAAAATAAGAATGAATTAGCTAAAGATCTCCGAGAATTGGGTATGGAAAAAGAAGAAACCAAGAATTTCGTCAACTTCTCAGAAGATAACGTTTTACTGGATATGACCAAGGGTATCCAATACCTTAACGAAACCATGGAATTGATCGAGCAGGGATTCGAAGAACTATGTGAAGAAGGTCCGCTAGCAAGAGAACCGCTTAAAGGAGTAAAAGTCAAGTTGGTCAACGCAAAACTTCACGAAGACACCATCCATCGTGGACCTGCACAGGTTATCCCGGCGGTGAAAAACGCCATATCCGGAGCACTTTGTCAGGCAGGACGTGTGTTACTAGAGCCTAAGCAGAGAGTATTCATAGACGTACCGTCCGATCTGATGGGCAACGTGAATGTGGAGATACAGCAGAGAAGAGGCGAAGTGATCGACATGAGCCAAGAAGGCAACGATTCACACATAGAAGCTAAGTGTCCAGTTTCGGAGATGTTCGGATTCTCTGGAGACATAAGGAGCGCTACAGGCGGTAAAGCACTTTGGTCAACAGAACATGCAGGATTCGAAAAGGTTCCAGAAAAGATACAATCGGATATAGTCAGACAGATCAGGGAACGAAAAGGACTCAATCCGGAGCCCTTCGGAGAGTCACACTTCGAGGACTGAAGGGCGGCAAAACATATTAATAAACCCCCTTTCTATTCATTTTCATGACAGTGAACGACCAGAGTCAAGGTGAAAAGAATATATTGAGCCTTTTTTACGCCTTACTTGCAGGAGCCGGTCTAGCATTTTACATCTCGTGGTCCTTTCTTCACGGAACCTGGACCGATATAGGAGTGTATTCAGTATCAGTAGTGCTGATAGCTTTCGGCATAGTTGGCTACATGCTTTATTCTTTAGATGAAGAATAGAAAAAAGATTTTTTTGGACCGGGTCAGTGAGTTTTACTTAAATAGATTACTTCGGTAGTTCCCTCACCGCAGTTTATGCATTCTCCATCGAATTCTTCTTCCTCATATGGTGTCCCAAGTATATCTCTATCCGTGATATCTTCGATCTCCTTGCCACAAGCTTCTTTACCGCACCAACCTCCACGGTAAATCTTCTCTTCATCGATATCTGAAAGCTCTTCTATATCTTCGATGTTATCCTCAAGCTCTTCTTTAGCATTTTGATACATATCTTCCTGCATATCTTCGAAAGTACTCGCTATTTCGTCAACGATCTCACTTTTTTTGACTGTACGTTTTTCACCAGTATCTCTTCTAACAAGAGTGACTTCACCTTCGTCAACTTCGTCACTTCCTACATCGAGTCTGACCGGTATACCCTTCAACTCAGCGTCATAAAACTTACTTCCGGGTCTTTCATCACTATCATCTATGTCTACGTCTATTCCGATCCTCTCTAATTTCTCCTTGATATCTAAGCAGTAATCGATTATCTTTTCCTCGTCACCATAGATTATAGGTATGAGTCTAACCTGTGTAGGCGCGACCTCAGGAGGGAAGACCAGTCCTTTATCGTCCCCGTGTATAGCTACGATCGCTCCTACTAATCTTTCAGCCATGCCGTAAGTTGTCTGATAGACATTCTTGTGTTCGCCGTCCTCATCCTCGAAAGTGATATCGTATGCCTCGGAGAAATTTGTCATATACTGATGTATACCGGCCATCTGGAGAGTTCTACCGGTGGGCATCAATGAATCTGCACCGACGCTGTACTCAGCACCGGGGAACTTGTCCCAGTTAGTTCTTACAAGGGCTAGATAGGGCATACATATCTTCTTAGACAACTCGTCCATTATCTCTAGATCCTCTTCTATCTGGTTTTCAGAACCTTCTTCGGTTGCGTGACAAGTGTGTGCTTCGAAAAAATGGAATTCTCTCATCCTCATGAAAGCTTTTGTCTGCTTGGTTTCATATCTAAATACGTTTACCATCTGATATATCTTCAAAGGGAGATCAGCATGAGATCGGAGCCAAAGATCAAAGACGGGATACATAGCGGTCTCACTGGTCGGTCTCAAAAGAAGGGGTACATCTAATTCATTCCTTCCGGCTCTAGTTACCCAGTACACTTCATCTTCAAAACCCGCTATATGATCAGCTTCTTTCTCGAATTCTTTTTGAGGGACAAGGAGTGGGAACTTAACCTCTTGGTGTCCGGTTTCATTCACCAACCTCCTGGTCTCTCTATCTATGTTCTGCATGAGCTTCCAACCGTAGGGCGTCCATATATTCATGCCTTTGACCGGATACCTCTTGTCACATAGATCGGCTTCTTCTACGATCTCGTTATACCATTCATTGAAGTCAGTATATTTTTTGCTAGTTTTTTCGCCATTTTGGTCTTTTTCTTTTCCCATCTTTATCACGTAGGTCTCTTTGATTTATTTCAGAGTATTGATACACTCTTTTTATAATACTTTTGTTCTTATCAAGAGTATCTATCACGGAGCCGCTCTATCTCCTTTTTTTCATCACTATTCAAGTACCTATCGATCTGAGGATGTCGATCGGCATGCCAAACGGGTCTGTATTGTGTCATGATGTTGATCTTCGGATCGTCTAAATTGTTTTCTATCCATTCTAGAAGAGGTTTTGTACAGCATTCTAAATGTCCAGGAAGGGCCAGATGTCTGATTATCAGATCACCTGTTTTTTCTGCTATCAAGTGGTTCCTACGCAAAACAAAAGTGTAATCATCCACGTCGGACAGCTTTTTAGCGCACTCGTCATTGCCGTATTTGAAATCAGTGAGGTATACGTCCATCAATTGACTTAATATCTTCATGCTCTTCTCACTGAGATAAAGATTGCTGTTCCAGATCTGAGGTAATGGATTACTCATCCCTTCCAGAACTCGCAGTATGTAGGGTAAATTAGGCGTGGGATCGCCACCTACCCAGTTAACATTTTTGCCTCCGCTGGAGTCGAGCTTTTTCGCCATCGTATCGACAGGTACGTGTCTACCACGATTCAGTTGGCTTATCTCGTAATTCTGACAGAAAGCGCAAGCGAAATTACAGCCGGCGAAAAAAACGGTATGAGATGGGACTAGTTCTTTCTCCTCTCCCATGTGAAGGAATTCAGAAGATATCTTCGATTCGGTGACCTCACAATATCCTTTCTCCCCTTTTTCCCTATTTACTTTACATCCGTGCTCACAAAAATCGCACTCTCGGACCATCCTCTCTACCAGTTCTAACTTCAACTTGAGAGGGGGGATCTCATCTCCACGTCTGTAATCATCTATTTCCGCCCAAAGTTGATCTGTACTCATCTTAGAGAGTCCCTCACAGGTCGAAGTTCTCTTAGACTGTAGATAGTAAGGTTCGATCTCTTTCTGAAGTATCTGTCTGTACCTATCTAACATGATATAATAGATGAGTGGAAGTGGATTATTTGACTTTTCCCCTGGCCTAAACCGATATTAAAATTAAAAGACAGGTGATCTTCTATCTTAGTGTATCTTTTACCGGTTTCAGATATACATGGATCTTGAACATCCTCTCTCGATGTAGTTGTGCATGTCGGCTATAGTTAAAAGATCCCAGTCCCCACTACGATCTCATTTGAACATCCTGAAGTAAAGATGTAAAAACTCAAAGAACCAGGCAAAGAACAAAAAGATCGCTGCGAGATATTCTCCTGCGGGACCGATTATATCTATCAGTAGGAATTTTTCAAAGTTGACATAAACAAATGTTGATAGGAAAACGAAAACTTGGAATTGGAACACCGTCAAAATCTTGAACTCGCTCTGGATATTCTCTTTAGAAATCGTCAGTGCGGTCTGCGTCACCGCCAAAGCCCCTAGTACGAGTATAAATCCCTGATAACTATCGGGGAGTATCGAAAAAATAGATCCTATGAATATATATACCAGAACGGCCACCTGCACATATGGTAATCGTGGAAATCGAGAAAGGTTTTCCACCCTGAAAGGTATGGCCTCATTTAGTTTTGACCTCAAAGTATCGTTAAGTCTGATCAGGAGATATATTCCCAATCCTGAAAGACCTATACTGCCAAATAGGTAGATATTGTCCAATAATACCGCTGATTCGACACCAAAAACTAGACAGGTTATACTGATGATAAATTTACCTATACGTGATCTTTTCATCGAACTAAGAGATGATGTTTTTGTAAAATAATTTTTGGTCAAAGTGCTGCAGGGATCATCTATTGAAGGATGCGCCATCTAACACCCTCAACAATGATAAGAGTTAAATTACGATCGTTTGATGTGACCACATCATGTCTAGACCTGAAGACCTCAACATCGTTGAACCTGGAAGTCCGGAAAACATAAGCAAAGCCGAATATGCGTTGGAGGAATACTCAGATCACTTTTCTGATCTCGTCGAGATGGAAAGAAAAGAGGAGATGGAGAGACACGAGAGAGAGATGAAACAACTTTCAGGATGGGAAAGAGAGAAAGAAGGGAGAGCTATACTAAACGCACGTGCAAGGGATGAAGGGACCGCTCTAGGGGGAAAATTCATAGTCAAATTCGTAAGAAAAGACGGACTTCCAGAGACCGAGATAAGCGTTGGGGATCTGGTAAGGATAAGCAAAAACGAACCTCTATCAGATGATAACCCTTCTGGGACGGTCACTGAGAAGACTGGCTATTCACTAAAAGCCGCATTCGACGAAAAACCACCGGGATGGATATATGACAAAGTAAGGGTGGATCTTTACGTGAACGACATAACCTATCAAAGGATGTTGGATGCTCTCGAAAAGATAAAAAAACTGAAAGGTAAAAAAAGGAAACTCGTCAAGACCCTATTGGATGGGAAAAAGCTTCAACACGATACCATCGACGAGATATATTACTGCAATCAAGAACTCAATGAGAGCCAAAAAGAGGCGGTCAGAAAAGCGATAAAGGCAGAAGATATACATCTTATCCATGGACCACCAGGGACCGGAAAAACCGTGACCTCAGTAGAGGTCATAGAACAGTATATAGAGAAAGATAAAGACGTATTGGCCTGCGCTGATTCCAACGTAGCTGTGGACAACCTGGTAGAGCATCTCGTTTCTAGTGGACGTAGAGTGGTAAGAGTAGGTCATCCGGCGAGAGTCACTCCAGTGCTGAGGAAACACACACTCGACTATTTATTGGAAAAAAATGACACCTACCAAAAGGCGCAAGAATTGAGAGAAGAAGCATTTGAGCTTAAGGACGAACAGGAAGACTATACCTACCCGAGCGGAAGATGGAGAAGAGGTCTTAGCAACGAAGCGATAAAAAGTTTGGCTGAGAAAGACAAAGGCAGTAGAGGTATACCACCAAATAAGATGAAAGAGATGGCAAAGTCACTAGAACTGCAGGAGAAGATAGATGAACTGTTCGATAAGGTAGACGACCTTGAAGAGAAGGCTGTGAGCGAGGTCCTCGAAAGATCAGACGTCGTATGCTCAACAAACTCATCTTCCGCCTCTCAAGCATTAGAAGAAGAGGATTTCGATCTCTGTGTTATAGACGAAGCTACGCAGGCGACTGAGCCGTCCTGTTTGATACCTTCGATCAAGGCCGAAAAATTGGTTATGGCTGGAGATCACAAACAGCTACCTCCTACGATCCTGAACGAGGAAGCAAAGAGAGAAGGTTTAGATGAAACGATGTTCGAAAGACTGATCGCCCTTTTCGGTGACAACGTAAAGACTTTGCTGAAGATACAGTACAGGATGCACGAAAAGATCATGAGGTTCTCAGCAGACGAATTCTACAACGGTGAACTTTTAGCTGACAGCTCTGTGGAAGCGCATACGCTGAAAGATATCATAGATCGTGATCCCAAGGGTAAATTCAGACATGTTTTAGATCCTTATCCACCATTGTCCATGATAGATACAAAGATGGAGATGCCCGAAAGAACGAGAAGTGGTTCAACTTCAAAGGAAAATCCGGGTGAGGCGGTCCTTGCTAAAGAACTAGCGGAAGAGTATCTAGACCTGGGGTTGGAAGCCACTGATATAGGCATAATAACGCCTTACAAGGATCAGGCGGATCTGATAGAGAAAAAGATAGTAGAAGAAAACCTGGAGATCGACACCGTAGATGGGTTCCAAGGTCGAGAGAAAGAAGTGATCATACTATCCTTAACTAGGAGCAACGATGAAGGGATCATCGGGTTCCTGAAAGATCTGAGAAGGCTGAACGTTAGTCTTACAAGGGCAAAAAGAAAATTGATAGTTCTGTGTGATAAAAGTACACTATCCTCTAACGAGGTATATGACAGACTTTTCCATCATATTGAGAAAGTAGGAAATAGTTTTGAGATATCTACCTGAATTTCATTCAAGGGCCTTTTCTTGCACCTCTAGAAGTTCTTCGATGCCTTTTTCAGCAAGATCCAACAATCTATCATGCTGTTCTCTGCTGAAAACCGCCTCTTCACCGGTGGCCTGTATCTCGATGAATTCACCTTCCTCGTTCATCACGACATTCATGTCAACATCTGCATTAAAATCGTCTTCATAACATAGATCCAGCCTTTCTTCTCCTTCGACTATGCCCACGCTGGTCGCCGCTATCTTTCCGGTCATAGGGTCGGATTCTATATCACCGGCTTCGAGCATTTTTTGAACGGCCAGATTCAAAGCCACCCAGGCACCCGTGATGGATGCAGTCCTCGTACCGCCGTCGGCCTGAAGGACGTCGCAGTCTATCCAAAGTGTTCTTGGACCGACTTTCTCTAAATCGATACCCGCTCTGAGACTTCTTCCTATCAACCTCTGTATCTCTTTGGTCCTTCCTTTAGCTCCTCTTCTTTCTCGTCTGATCCTTTCTTCTCCACTACCGGGCAGCATGCCGTATTTTGCTGTGAGCCATCCGTGATCGGCTTCTTCTTCATCTATCCACGGTGGGAGCGACTCTTCCACCATTACGGTACATATGACTTTTGTCTTTCCGGTCTCTATCAGCGCTGAACCCTTAGGATTTTCCAGATAGCCAGGTCTTATGGAAGTCTTCCGTAACTCATCATTCGCTCTGTCTCCTCTAGACATCTTTTACACCTTTTTAACCCTGTTAGAAGGGGTTCTGATATAAATGTTAGGTAGAGTAAAAACAGGAGTTATCGAAAAAATTAGGTTTTTCGTAGGAGATAGTGTGCCGAAAGAATTAAGAAAGGTGTTTTATATGAGAATCCATGACATTCCGAGGATTTATCTCGATAGATGTAGAGCCGACAGACAAGATGCTCAAATTCATCGATGAAGTGGAGAGAACTGGGGCACCTCTAAACATGGTCGATCCCAGTCAACTTCATATGACCGTCAAGTTCCTAGGGGACACTGAAGAAGACCTCGTAGAAGAGATAGTCGAAAAAACGGAATTTGCACTCGAACCTTACGACCCTTTCAAGATCGATCTGAAAGGGACAGGAGCTTTTCCACATCTTGGATTTATGAAGGTGGTTTGGATTGGTTCTGAGGTCTCTTCGGAAGAAACACAGACATCCAAGAATGAGGAGTTCTCGCTTCTGTCAGATATAGCTCATAGGATAGAAGAAGAACTAGTCCCTCTAGGTTTCGAAAGAGACGATAGGGAATTCTCTCCTCACTTCACAGTTGCTAGGGTGAAAGGTGGTAAGAATAAGGAAAGATTGAAGAGTACGATAGAAGAGTATGAGGACGAAGATTTTGCGACTTGGGAAGTCGAAAAACTGACCTTGAAGAAGAGCGTATTGAAAAAAAGTGGTCCCGAATATCACACTCTAGAGGAGATCACCCTTTAGATATCCATCCACATGTTCAGTCCTACGACGATATTAGGATTGGTCGTGTTCGCGCCCGCTATCATCGTACTGTATTTTCCCTTGGGTAAGTATGAAAGATATTTCAAAGCCAATAAAGCCCTCTTCATGATACTAGTAGGTCTTGCAGTAGGGATGGGAGTAGGCTTCTTTTCGATGTTCTTCTTTTTAGGTAACATCGTACTAGCGCTTTTGCTGATAGCGCTGTTAGAGATAATAAAATTTTTAGCCATGATGCAGAGACCGTTTCGTATGAAATACGATGCTCCTTTCTATGGGTTCGCTTTCGGCGCCGGTATATCTGTGATGATGGTCTTTACATTTATATATGGCTTCCAATTATTCGCTTTGGATCCAGTGAATCTCGTTTTGATACTGCTGTTATCCTATAATTACACTTTTGTCCAGGCTTCCACCGGAGGTATCATAGGGTATGGAAGTAAAAAAGGAGATTTTTGGCGGTATCTGATCAGAGCTTTCCTTATCAGCGGTCTCCACGTATCCATGATAACATTTTTTTGGGAGGGAAGGTTCAGTCTAGTCGTTGACTTTATTATATTGGTTATCGGAGCCATTTATGGAACATTCTTGGTCTTTTACGTTTACAGCGAGATATTTCCTGAAGTTGTATCTGATAAGCTACAAGAGCTTGAAAAAGAAAAAGATGACACAAATAGCACCTAATAATTATATAAAACCCACCTCTTAATTATGGTGATGGCGAAGAAAAATAAAAGGGGTCATACTAGAGATTCTACATTATTGGCGATCATAGGTCTACTGATAGTTTTCTTGATATTATCTGCTGTATTTTTGGTCCCTATAATGGATTTCTTTCACGGATCTTTTACCACTGGAAGGGTCTATCCAGAAAGAGCTGATTTTACTATAGAAAGAAGGGTAACACTACGGAATACTGCTGTCGAGAGTGATATAATGAACAATACGTTAGATTACAATTTGACCATAGCTCAACCCTACAACATAACTGAAAGCGATATCCAATACGTAGATAGTATCGACTGGGACCCAGAACCTAATTTTTATCGAAAATACGGATCTGAATGGAAAGCCTGGGATAGACAAATCGAACCTTCGGGGAGTGATGAGATAATGATGAGTTACGACGTGAGAACAAGTACGGTATCATGGGATTACTCCTCAGAGAACTCTGGAACCACCGATGATATCTCAGATGAATTGAAAGAGAAATACAACAAAAACCAGTGGAGGCTGGATCAAGACCGTAATGGCGATGGCGACAGAGACTGGATGATAGAACCTGACCATCCGGAAATAGAAAATTTAGCTGAAGAGATCGTCCAGGATGAGGAAAATATTTATGACAAATCCAGGGCGATCTATGATTGGATCGATGATAATATCGAATATGAGATAGGAAGGCCCGGAAGACTGCCCAAGCATGCTTATTGGGTTTTGGAGAGCGGCACTGGAGATTGCGACGAACAATCTTTTCTTTACGCCTCTCTCTCTAGAGCTGTGGGGATACCCGCTTGGATAGAACTCGGAGTTTTATATGATAGAGGGGGTGAAAGATGGGGCGGCCACGGATGGATAAGAACGAAGATCATCTCGGAAAACAACACGGGTGGATGGGTCAACATAGATACTGTGAACGACCAGTTCTATTTCAGAGACGCGTTACGTTTTACAACTTGGGTAGATGACGGTGAAGAAGATCATATCGAAGAATTTTACAAATACATAAAATGGGGTGGTGGAGAACTAGAACCCGTCGAGGATGATTTCGACGATGTCAGGATGGAAACCGACGGCCGGATCGTTGTAAGAAACGGATTCGCTCTCCCGGGTTTTGAAGCTTGGATAGTTATACCTTCTGTCATCTCCTCTATATTCATCTATTCAGTCTATGATAAAAAGAAAAGATGAAAGTTTTGAAGAGATGGTCGGGAAATTCAGGATCATATATACTAGACTCAAACGGATATCAGCGTTAGATCATTGTTCATATAGATATAAGATCCGATCTCCAGGCGATAGAAGAGTTCGATGAAGACTTTGAGATAGGGTTTTTTCAATTTTTAGCTCTCCAGGAAAGAGGTCATACTTATCCCCTTCAGAATACAGTTAACACAAGTGTTTGTTTTATCAGGAGTCTTCTAAGCAACAAGAGCAGCCTCAATCATTTGGTTTTAACATCGACTCGAATGAATTCACCGTTAAAATGGGTTATACCTGGGCGGTCGATGGAAGATGGTTGAGGAAGACTACATACCCTAGAATTCGCAGCGATAGGAGGTGGTCTTTCTGAAAAGTGAAAGTGAGAATAGAAGTACATTTCGAAGGAAGTGATGAGGTTAAAGATGGAAAGTACTAACTTGATTTGCAGTGTTTGTTTTGATTTCAACGACTTTCTCGATATAAGTTTCAATCAGATCCTTTCATTTTCTCTCTTTTCGGAGGTAATAAGAAGATACCGACGATACTACCGATGAGAAGTAGACCGAGGGTGACCCACCAAAGATTGTTTGCCAAAGCACTTAGGACACTTTCCACCCAGCTAGACAAAGTTCTTGACATCCCTAAAAATAAACCACCCTCTTTCTCTCTGATCGTTATCGAATGGAGTGAATAATTTGGAGAGCGTCCAGAAATATATATATCATCATCAGTAGTTTGGATCGTTCTGACATAGGATGAATGATCAAAAGTCCAGCCTTCTTCTCCTGTTTCTTTTTCTGCCGCCACTATCTCTCCGTTTCCACATCCACTATAGACAACATCTTCATCTATTTGTATCGTATTTATTCCTCGTCCTTCGCGAGTGGTTTGTCTCTCAGTGTGATGTGTGTGTTCCCAAATCTTTTCCTCTTTTTCAGCGTCATAGGCTATGATTTCATCGCTCCCTCCGCTGTAAACGGTATCGTCTTCAACAGCCAATGTAAATGCATCATTACCATGGTAAGAATGTTCCCATATCTTCTCCCCTGTTTCTACATCAGCAGCTATAATCTTATTTGCTTCAGCGGAGTAAACTACTCCGTTTTCGACATGAACAGAATAAGCGCCTCCTCCGTGAGTATGGTTCATCACTTCTTCTCCTGTTTCGATGTCAACAGCTCTGACTCCTCGGCCTTCTCCGTCTCCACCACCAGTAAAAAGCCTGTTCTCCGAAAGGTCTAGGGAACGGACCTCTCCTATATGTATACGATTTTGCCAGATCTCTTCACCATTTTCAGCATCTATAGATGCAACGTTACCGATGCGATCGCCGATGTAAACTACATCTTCATATTTGGAAATAGCGGTGATCGTTTCGTTCACGATTGAATCCTGATAGATGTAATGATGATCGTGGCTCCAAAGCACCTCTTCATCTTCTAAATCGACAGCGATCAATTGATTTCGCTGAGGATTAGAATAGAGCATGTTGTCATCCAAATCAAAATGCGAAAGACCCCCAATATAATGATCTTCTATCCGAGTCTCTTCCCAAACTATAGGACCAGGATGAGAATTTTCTCTACCTCTTACCAACAATACGGCAGAAAAAATAGAGATGATCAGCATTGCAATGATCATGATAACGTAATTTTTTTTGATATTCATTTGATACTCACCGCTATATCAATCGTTAAAAACGATATATATGATTTACGAGATAATATATATTCTTTTATTTATCATTTTGAGGATGATTATGAAGGGTAAAAGATTAGCAACTATGTTAGTTGTCTTATTTCAGGTAGCGATGGGCGTATCGGCTGTCTTCAGCCGATTGAAGAAGTGAAATCAGATGAATCTTTCGAAACACCGTATAAAACCAGCACATATACTTTGGATACTGTTCATTTAAAGGCCGGTAGAGACCATGGGATGATAGTATTCATTCTGAAACCGGAGGTCAAATCCTAAAAAAAAATGGTCCCGACTCCCGGATTCCCGCAGTGGTAACGAGGGAATAGCGGAATCTATGATTCCGCGGAGGAAGAGAGACTTTGACTGTAAGGAAAAGTCCCGACTCCCGGATTCTAGTAGGAATCAGAGATTCCTACGACTCACAAATTACAAATTTGTTCGTGAACCGGAGTTCAAATCCTAAAAAAAATGGTCCCGACTCCCGGATTTGAACCGGGGGCTTGGTGATTTCCGCGGGTGATGTTAGGCCAGGATAGGCCCAAGTATAAATACCAACTACAGTCACCCGCTCTAGCCAAACTGAGCTAAGTCGGGTATTTGCGTGTGAAGTCT
>JAFDTP010000053.1 GCA_019594195.1 Thermoplasmata archaeon | reverse complement strand
TAGTAAAGAAAATAGATGATATCTTAAAATACTATTCGAGAGAATCTAAGAGTTCATCGACTTCCTCTATATATTTTGATGAGGTCCCAACCTCTTCAAAATTACTCTTAGCTTTTAAAAAAATAAGAAATAATGGTTTTTAAGAGCGGATTAGTTATCGATCTTCCGGTTCTATCTGTGATCCGTTGTTCCATCCGTCCTCAGGCTCTGCTTCGCCTTCTTCGATTTGAAAGTTTTTGATTGTTTCTTTTTCGTCTTCGGTGGACTTCTTCTTTTTACCTTCCGGTTCATCTTTATCTTTTTTACCATGATCTTTTGAACGATCGAAGCTTGATTCATCGGACGTAGCTTTGTTGTAAGCCAAACCACCGATGATCAAAGCAACCAAGATCAAGATGACCGTTATCAGCCCGCCCAGACTTACGCTCCCGAAAGCTCTTCTGTCAAGCATAGAAGGTTCTTCTTCTATCTCTATGATCTCGCTGTTCTCATAGCGTCTTTCTGAGTATCTAGGTGAGACATCGAAAAAGATCATATGTTCTCCTTCATTGAAATCATCAGGGATCGTTAGTGTTACTGTACCTTCAGTCTCATCAGTAGTGAAATCGTAATTTTCTGGATGTCCGTGTATATCGTAACTAAATTCTATTATCTCAGGTAATGGTCTGTCGTCTCGAGAGATCAACTCGTATTCTATCTCAATTTCATCACCTGGCTGAAAGACCCCGGTTGTGTAATCTGATTCCGTGACGATTTCAGTGTCTAAGTCAAATCCAGAAATGAGAGATATCTCGACGGTGTCGATAATGCTTGCGCCCCATTCGGTGACTGCATGAAGTTCCACTGTATGTTCTGTTGCTGGATCCTCTGGTATAGTCACTTCAAAAGTTCCATCTACTGGTGTTCCTGAAATTATGACTTCAGATACGTACTCATATTCTGCCACAACCCTGTACTCTAATGAATCTATATCATCTCTATCTATACCTTTGAATTCATATTCAAATGAGACCTCATCATTTGCCTCGTATTCCCAGCTGCTAGGATTTAGGATCATATCTCCTACGACTATAGGTATATCTATTGTTGATTCTCCATAAGTCTCCCTGTCTAGAGTTGCCTCAACGTTCATTTCCATCCAGCCCTCTTCGGAAGGATTGTAATCTTCTGGTATTGTGAAGTCTATCTCTCCACCATCGGCGAAGCCGTTATCTAGAATCCGGTTATCAGAGTAAAGTCTGTATTTAACGTTCACTTCATCAGTGACCGTTTCTCCTCTATGAGTCACCGAGTAAAAAACCGATCCTTGTTCACTAGGATAGTATGGATTGACTCCTTTGTCCCTTTCCAACATCACAGATAGCATCTTACTTCTGTCTAGCAGTTCAAAATCGTCCTCATCAGTATCCTCCCTCTCATTCCAGTAAGCGGTTCCTATAACAACGTAACGTCCAGGGTCTTCGCCTGAAAGGTCCATTGTAAGCAAATAATTTCCACTGCTGTCTGTGGTTACTGTCTCTTGACGGACCATCTCATCATCATGATGTAGTTCCACATCTACCTCAACATTACCGGTTGAAGTCGTAAGATCGATGTACAATGTCTGTCCGATGAAGTATTCATCAGATTCTACATCAAGGTCTAAATCAAAATCAGTTACCGATCTTGATATCTGGACTTCATCGTGGTATCTTTCCTCAGCGTCAATAGCAGAAACCGTTATCCAGAACTGTGGATTGTCGAATGGTGGGAAAATATTTTGAGTTGCGGCGTCTTCAGGAAGTGTGAAAACAAATTCACCATCTTCGGCTTCACCAGTAAAATCATCCCACTCTTCATCTTCTCTGAGATATTGAACGGTCCATTCGACATCTACTTCTTCGTATCTAGACCCATCTAAAAGGTTAGATACAGTATAAAACGCATTCACTTCTTCACCAGGCACGTATTCATCCTTATCTGTTACCACTTCTAGATCATACTTCTGGATGTCGAATTCCATCGTACCGAGTGTCTCATCGTCTTCTGTACTGGTCACTATAACATGATAGGTACCGTCTTCCTCATCTTCAGGGATCGGGTATTCTGTACTCCAGAATTCGTTGATAAGTTCTTCATCTTCCCACATAGCTCCTTCCATTATCTCATATGGTTCATCATCGTCATCAGCTATCATTACGTTGATATTATCTTCGTAGTTACTTTCGACCCTTATCTCTATTTCTTGTTCCTGTGTATAAAGATCGTCTTCGGGCATGATGGAGATTTCTAGATTTATGACCGTGAACTCAGTACTAGCATATTCGAGCTCGTCATCCTCGTCCATTATCCTTAGAGTATAATTCCCGAAAGCGTATTCTTGTAACCTGAATTCACCGTAAAAACTGCCCTCGTCTTCATCATAATCAAGATTCATTCGGCCAGGTGGAGTTTCAACTTCTTCTCCATCTTTTTCGACTAGAACCTCTATATCAGGCTCTTCTTCGGGAGGCCATCCATGCTGATCTTCCATGTCTGCCCTAAAGTAAATCTCATCGTCTTCAAAATAGTTGTTTTTCTCTGTTTCATAGTCCTCTTCTGTAGTAATCACTGTCGAATGCTGGAGGTCTGGTTGATAGACCTGTACTGTACTTTGATCTATCTCTTCACCTTCTTCGTCTCTCAATACGAGGATGATCTCTTCGAATTCGTCTGTCAACTCTAAAGGATCGAAGAAAAAAGGATCTTCGTGAGCTTCGTATTCTCCATCTTCAACAGGTACTGTATCATCTCTTCTTATCCGAGGTTCATCTAGATCATAATAGTAATCCACTGTTAGGCTTGGGGACACGCTCTCATCTAGGTTTATCGTATAATACAGCTCGGAACCTTCGGGTAGATAATCTCTTGTATTTCCATTTCCGTCGGTCGTCCATATATCCCCACTATATTCCTGTGCTACTGCTGTTCCAGAGAACATGATTCCAAACACCGAGGTCACTAGTATAAACACCACTATAGAACTCAACAATCTACTTTTTTTCATAATCGGTCCTCCATATTTTTATATCTCACCAACATAAATGGCGAGGATTATAAATAGTTTTATGCTGTATATTAAAATATCACCATCATATTCAGAGTTAGTTTATTATCAAGA
The DNA here is from genome assembly GCA_019594195.1 of Thermoplasmata archaeon. The sequence goes on along the minus strand of JAFDTP010000053.1, from coordinate 9,434 downwards.
TCGATATTACCATATATGATCGAAAAAAAGCGATAGAGTTATCTTTTATTGCTTTCGACGGCTTTTTCGAGAGGCTTAGATGATAGCATCTGGGCCACACACTTTTTTTGATCAGGTATTGGAAAAACAAAAAGAACGAATCCTTTTCCTTCTGATATAATGTTCCTGATATCCAGGTTCAATCTCTACATTTCTATTAAAAAGATGGTGCTCAAGAGTGCTTATCCACCAATCTCTGTGTGTGTTCTTTGAAAGGTACCATGATCTTATCGAATATAAAATCCAATTTTCCTCTAGTAGATACCCAGTAGGCTACTAGAGCCACACCTATGCCAGCAGGTATATCTAATAACCAGTGCACCCCCAGGTATATTATAACGAAGATAGTAAGAACAGTAAATATTATACCGAAGATAGAGAGTCTCTTCAGTTTAACTCTAAAAATCGCGAATAGAGTTATGGTCAGAGGGATGCTAGTGTGTCCGCTGGGCATACAGTTGACCTGGCGATTGGTCAGCTGTATCAAAGCATCATACTGTGGATGCATGTATAGAAGAGGTTCGACCTCATTAGCATAATAAGATGTTACTATCAGATGTATCAAAAGATAACCAGGGATGATGAACATGTAATTCACAGCGAGTGCTTTAGAGAATTCCTCTAAGATATCAGTTTCTTTCCTCAAGATGAAGAATGGAGGTACAAATACCAAGAAAAATGAAAGTCCGAGAACATAAAATATCGAAGAAGCGTGTATGAGAAGATTATAATCTAAATTTTCTTGTAGCCATACGATATGTGAGACCCCCTCGAACTGGTAGAACCAACTGGTCACTCTGTATCCGGGCTCGTAAAGATCTTGAAGCAAATTCTCGATCTGAAGAACTAAAGAAACCGATATCATCAATAAGAGTGCTGCTCTTGAATCCCAAAGAGATGTCTTCAATGATCTTATAGAGATCTTTCGATCCTCATCGAAAACTACTAATGCGATGCAGATAAGTATTATCAAACTCGGTATGAACCAGAGTAGTCCTTTTTGTAGTGGGTCCATCGTTTCTAAAATCCAAAATGAGGATTAGTATAAATCTTTTATTGAAAATTTTTCCGTGAATGTTTACGCTCTTTATCACCCTCAAAATCTTAACTAATTTGAATACAAAAAGTTCATCCTAGGCCTATTTTACTTATAGACTTCACCTTTGATTCTCAGTTGGTTTGCCCTACTTTGACTTACTCCAGTTCCTATCTCATCAGCTGAAAGCGATCTTCTCGGTGTCTTCCTGAACTGCTAATTCTATCGGTGCTACGCCAAAAGCATAAGACCACCTCCATTTTTCAAGATAGAGCATATATATAATTCACGGTTAACAATTAAATATACTGGTATGGAAGATCGCCGACAGTATGATGATCAGTCCATATATTGCACATAGAAAACCTTCAAAAAGATTTATTACTCTATCGTCAATCAACCAAGACTGAAATCCGTGATCTAAAGGAGGTATAGCATACTTGTCTGATCTAACACCGATGATGCAGCAGTATTATGAGATAAAGAACGAATACCCCGATTCTATAGTATTTTTCAGGATGGGCGACTTTTACGAGATGTTCGATGACGATGCTGAACTCGTCTCTGAAGAACTTGATATAACTTTGACTTCCAGGGATAAAAACGGAGAAGATCCTACACCGATGGCAGGGGTCCCATACCATTCTGTCGAAAGTTATCTTCAGCGTTTGATAGATAACGGTCATACGGTAGCGATCGCGGAACAGACTCAGGACCCTGATGAAACAACGGGCATCGTCGATAGGGAAGTGGTAAGAGTCATCACACCTGGAACTGTCGTCGATGATGGTATGATAGAGGGTTCTGAAAACAACTTTTTGATATGTATTTATGGAAAACATGATGGTTCAGAAAAAGAGGGCTACGGTATATCAGCCGTCGATGTTTCAACCGGTGATTTTTTTGTTACTGAGTTGGAGGAAAAGAGTGACCTTTTATCTGAACTTCTCAGATACGAACCTACTGAATGCATCCTCCCTAATTCGCTTTATGATGACGAAGATTTCGTTGAAGAGTTAAAACAGGAGAATCCGATGATGATACATCCTCACCGTGAGGAAGCATTTCATACCGCAGAAAGTCAGATAAAAGATCATTTTGAGTCCAATACTTTAGAACCTCTCGGATTGGACGGAAAAAGATCTGCTATAAAGGCGGCAGGGGCTACTCTTGACTATTTGAAAGAAACTCAAAAGAGGACTATGGAATACATCAAAAGGCTCCGATTCTATTCCGCAGACCATTTCATGACTTTAGATGCTACCACGTTGAAAAATCTTGAGATATTCAAAAGTCTTCGAGAAAGATCTAAAGAAGGTACACTCCTCAGCGTCCTTGATGAGACTGTCACCGCTATGGGTTCTAGGAAATTAAGGAATTGGCTTCAGCAACCTTTACTTGATATAGACCAAATAGAGGCGAGGTTAGATGCTGTAGAACTGCTCAGTGAAAGCATATTTTTGAGGGACGATCTCAGAGATGAGATGGATGGACTCTACGACATAGAGAGATTGATCAGCAGGGTGGTTTATGGAAATGCGGATGGTAGAGACTTGTTAGCAATAAAAGGCGTTCTGTCCAAGATCCCCTCTATAAAAGAAAAATTGAGAGAGGAAGATATCGAAAAGGACGGTCCGAATAAATTGAAAGATATCCGTGATAGGATAGACACCATCGAAGAGATAAGAGAAGAGATCGACTCCGCGATTGTAGAAGATCCTCCTGCTACTGTCAAAGAAGGAGGTATAATCAAGGAGGGCTTTGATGAAGACCTAGATGAACTGAAAAAAAGAGCAAAGAAGGGTAAAGAATGGATAAATGATCTTGAAGAGGAGGAAAGAGAAAAAACCGGTGTAGATAAGTTAAAGGTCGGCTATAATAAAGTCCACGGTTATTATCTTGAAGTCCCTAAATCTAAAACAGAAAATGTACCGGAACGCTATTCGAGAAAACAGACATTGAAAAACGCCGAGAGGTATTATACTGAAAAGTTGAAAGAAAAAGAAGAAGAGATAATAAGTGCTGAAGAAAAGATGGAAGCGTTAGAATACGAGATCTTCAAAGAGGTTAGGGAAGATGTCGGTCTTGAGACGGAAAGATTTCAGCGGACGGCCGAGGCTGTAGCGGAACTGGACGTTTTGACAACTTTTGCTCATGTGGCGATCAGAAACAATTACAATCGACCCGAAATATTTCCTCCGGGTAAGATAGACATAAAAGATGGTAGGCACCCGGTTGTTGAGAAGACGATAGACGAAAATTTTGTACCGAATGATGCAGAATTAGACAACATGAATAATCAGTTTTTGATAATAACAGGTCCGAATATGTCTGGTAAATCTACGTACATGAGGCAGATCGCCCTTATCTCTTTATTGTCACAGGTCGGCTGTTTTGTTCCTGCTGAAAAAGCTAAGATAGGTTTGGTAGATAGGATATTCACCCGGGTAGGCGCACTTGACGATCTAACTAAGGGTCAATCTACTTTCATGGTGGAGATGGTGGAACTTGCTAACATACTACACAGTGCTTCGGAAGATAGCCTGATACTGCTCGATGAGATCGGAAGCGGTACAAGTACTTTTGACGGTCTGAGTATCGCGTGGGCCGTTACAGAGTATATCTGTAGAGAGATACAAGCGAAAACTCTTTTTGCCACTCATTACCATGAGATAACAGAATTGGATAGATCTCTTGATAAAGTAAAAAATCTTCACGTCGCAGCGAAAGACACGGGCGGTGAGATAAAATTTTTGAGAAAGGTCAGAGATGGAAGTACCGATGAGAGTTACGGCATCCATGTTGCCTCTCTAGCCGGACTGCCCGATCCCGTGGTTGAAAGATCACATGAAGTCCTCCAACAGATAGAAGATGATCATACTATCAAAATGGAAGGAAATACTGGACCAAAATTTACACAGATGGTTTTCGATCCCGAGAGCGGTGAAAGCTCTTCGCAGGGATCTCACCCTGTCGTCGAAAAATTGAAAGGGATCGATGTCGAAAATATGACTCCTATGGATGCGATAAACGAACTCTGGAAATTAAAAGATGAATTGGAGGATGATGGTGGATGAACAGGATAGATATCCTGTCAGAAAAGACAGTTAATCAGATAGCTGCAGGAGAGGTCATCGAAAGGCCGTCCTCGGTAGTGAAAGAGTTAGTAGAGAATTCATTAGATGCAGGAGCTGATGAGATATCTGTAGAGGTTGAAGAAGGTGGAAAAAAGAGGATAAAAGTCAAAGATAACGGCACAGGGATGACTAGAGATGAGGTGGAACTCGCCTTCAAGAAACACGCTACCAGTAAAATCAACGATATCGAGGATCTCGATGAACTGAACAGTCTTGGATTCAGAGGTGAAGCACTTCCGAGCATAGCAGCTGTTTCAAAGGTCACGACTTTGACCAAGACCAAGGATCAGATCGAAGGTACTAAGATAGTACTCGAAGGTGGTGATGTCAAAAATGTAGAGGAAGTGGGATGTGCGGTAGGTACCTCTATAGAGGTCGAAGATCTTTTTTTTAATACTCCTGCTAGAAAAAAATATCTGAAAAAGAAAAATACCGAACTTTCACACATCAGCGAAGTAGTTACCAGGAACGCAATAGCCAATCCTACTGTAGAATTTTCTCTAAAGCATAACGGAAGAGAACTGACGTTTGTTCCTAAATCCTCCTCTATGCTGGAAAATATAAAGTCCATATATGGAAGAAAAGTCGCTAAGAGGATGGTGAAAGTCGAAAGAGGATTGGAAGACTTTTCAGTCGAGGGTTATGTCAGCAAACCCCAGATAAATAGATCTAACCGAAAACATATCTTCACTTATGTCAACTCTAGATACGTAAAGAACACCGTTTTGAAGGATGGCATAGTAGAAGGTTTTGACACCCTCCTTAAAAAAGGCCGATACCCTCTAGCTTTTTTAGATATAAATATAGATCCTTCAAAAATCGATGTTAATGTTCATCCTACAAAGAACAAGATCAGATTTTTAGAAGCGAAAAAGATCAAGGAAAGGATAGCTAAAGCAGTGAATGATTCTTTACTTGAGCAGGATCTGATACCGGAAGGATCCGCTGAAGGAAAAGTGGTTGGAAGTGAGGGTATGACCGATAAAGTGGAACATCCTACGGCTCAGGTCGAGAGCAAGGGTAAACAGTCTAGGCTTGATATGGAAGAAGAGACTGAGATCGTAGAATCGAAACTATCCCATATGAGCGTTATCGGTTTGCTGAAAGATTCTTACATAATCGTTGAGACTCCCTCCGGTATGGCTTTGGTGGATCAGCACGCCGCTCACGAAAGGATCAACTATGAGGATCTCAAGTCCAAAGTCAAAGATTCTATAGACAGTCAGAAACTCGTTTCACCGAAGACAGTTGAATTGAAACCAAAAGAGGCAGCACTGTTGAGGGCTAACGAGGATCTTTTGGATCGGCTAGGATTCGATATTGATCATTTTGGTAAAACAACCTTCAGGATAAAAGGTCTCCCGGTCATATTCGGAGAAGTACAGGAAAGAGAGGTCCTTGGTTCTATACTCGATGAGCTCGGTGAATGGAAGAGTAATTCTCTAGAAGAGAGGAGAGAAGAGATGATCAAATATATGGCCTGTCATGACTCCGTAACTGCTGGAGATAGGCTATCCATAACGAAAGCTAAAGATCTATTAGAAGAGCTCGGAAAAAAAGATAATCCATATACATGTCCACACGGAAGACCGACCATAGTGAGTTTTGGGGTAAAGGAGATAGAAAAATGGTTCAAACGGACCTGAGATGGATTATATAATTAAAAAATGAAGACGCGTGCAGAAACTGTTTTCAAGAAGTACCGATCTTCTATCAGCTTCATCCGTTCAAGGAAAAATTTATAAGATACATGTTCCTATGCAAATTCCCAGAGATGGATTTTACAGTCCCTGTTCATCAGAGCGGGGTAGGATAGCCAGGATATTCCGTCGGGCTCATAACCCGGAGACCAGTGGTTCAAATCCACTCCCCGCTATCTTTTTATCATGCTTATTTTAGGAGAAGATTTAACTAATTCTTTCCTCTTTAAGGGCCAAGATGAATAAAGAAACTAAAGAGGAATATTTGGAGACTCTATACAAACTTTCCTTAGATAGTAAAAGTAAAAAGATAAAGACTGGTGAGATCGCAGAAGATCTGAGGGTGTCTTCCCCTTCAGTGACCGAGGTACTTCCAAAACTTGAAAGTGAAGGTTATGTAGTTTACCGTCCTTATCACGGTGTTGAATTGACAGAAAAGGGTAAAAAAGAGGGGAGAAGGATCGTAAGAACTCATAGAGTACTCGAGGTTTTTTTGAACGATTTTTTCGATATCCCTGATTCTAAGATACATGAAAAAGCCTGTGAATTAGAGCATATATTCGATAGGGACATGATAGATGATCTGTGTGATAGGATGGATGATCCAGATGTATGTCCCCATGGGGGTAAGATACCGGAACGTGATGATGATAGTTGACCGGTCTCTTAGTGATCATATCCAATTATATAAAAAAATAAAAAATAAAAAAATATATTAAGCGCTAGAATAATGAGAGGATAACAGACGGGAGTGAATCATATGGACGAAGCAAAGGAGTTATATGAAAGGTATCTGGAAGTTTACGATAAAGAAGAAGATAAAGACGAAATAAGGGAAATCCTCAAGGACGAATTCTTAAAAGATGAGATGGAAGACCTGTTAGCAAGTTTGGATATCGAAATTCAGACGGGATGGACTAAAGATGATATGGCTGACCAGATGCTTTCTGTAGACTTTTATGAAGTCGTAAAAGGCAGACTCGGAAAGTACGGTGAAGAAAAGGAGGAGTCTGAACCCGAGGTAAAAGAAGAGAAATTTGAACCGAGCAAGTTTTTTGAAGGCTTTACTTCGGAAGGTCCTAGATATATCAAAAAGTTTTGGGAAGACATGCAGAAAGAAGTTGATAAGAATTTGCCCGGGTTCAAGATAAGCCCAGAGAAATATTGGTTGGAAATTGAAGAACTATGGGAGGAGCAATCTCAAGTCATCAAAAAGAACATCGAGAGGCTAGCTAGAACTGAACTTCCGGATGAAGACGTTGATCGATTGAAAGCTGAGTGGAATAAATTTTCTGAAGAGATGAATTTCCATCTGAAAGAGATTCCTTTGGAAATAGAGTTGAGGAGAGAAACACTGAATGAGATAATCGAAGAACATACTGAAGAGAGCCGAAAGATTATAGCTGATACCGACAGGAAGATAAGAGAACTTTATCCACTTTGGTTCGATATGATAAAAGATATCAGAGAAGAGCTAGAGGAGGGAAGGAGTAGTTTAGAAGATAAAGAAGAACAGTTGTATGATACCTGGGACGAATTCTCTGGAACCATATCTGAAGAACTCAAAAAGATGGCCGAAGAGAATGAAACTGCTGAGAACCTACTCAAAAAGTGGTCCATGATATCTGATAGGATAGATGAAAAGATATCAAAGGTACCCGAGAAACACGATGATATTTACAGAGATTTCTGGGAGAATTTGGGCAAGGAGAAACCTAAACTTGCTAAAAAGATCGAGGAGCTCTCTGAATTTACTGAAAGGGATTATATGGAAAGTATAGAGAACTTATTGGAACCTATCAGGTCTACTTATGAAAAGATGATCAAGCCAAAAGAAACAGAGAAGGATAAGAAGATAAGTGACCTTGAGTCGAGGATCGCTGAATTAGAAGAGAAATTGGAAGAAAAGTGAACACCGAAAACTCAACCTTTAAATAACTTTTTCAACCTTTTTGCATTTTTACATATTATAATAATTGTTGAACATGCAGTAAACGTTATCGTGATCCCTAGATAGGTGTTCTAATTTTTCAGCTAGTATTTTGAGTTCTTGGTCAGAATAATCATAGTTATGATCCTGCTCATCAGCATTGAGGCCATGGGGTTTTGTCTAAGCTTTTTCTTGATCGGATATGGGTTCGTATCTCATCAGATCGAAAGCATGGATAATATTATGGTCTTTACAGAGATATCTTAAAGTTTCAGCATTCTCTTTCCAGTCACCTCTTGGCTCCCAAGCGATTTTTAGTCCTTCCCTTTCTATAGTAGTTAGGAACTTGGTCATGTTTTTTTATTCTGTTCACTACAGTCAAAACTCTTGAGGGTCTGAATCAAATAGACCGCGGCATCAAGAGCTTTTCCTATCTCTTAAGTCCTTTCCCATGCCTTTATCACTTCATCGTTGTATCGGAGATAACCAAAATTATCTTTTTCCGATTCCTTTAGATCATCTCTTTTGCTACGCTAGGTTTGACTTGAAGTAGGATGAGTTAAAGCCTGCCAAGCTTTAAGATTCGCCCTTCCTTTATTTTAATATATTATAGATATATTTATATAGAAGGTGATCGTTTATATGATGGAGGTTATATTATGAGTTTGAAATTAGAAATATTGCTTCTTTCTGAGAAGTTGAAGTGGAAAAATTGGCCGACATGGTTGAAAGGTTTATTCTTGTTTTGGCCCTCTCTAGGTCCGGCATATCTATTCATAACTGGTCATCCTTCCCCTATAGGTGCTGAGGCCGAATTGAATGCTATAATGAACAATATCGAATATCAAAACTATTTGATCACGGTATTCATAGGATTTTGGTCTATCAATTTGATCTTGCTAGGATTGACCTGGACCATCGGAGATTTGACATCACATACCTATAGGAGTTATATGAGAGAGAAGGCTAAAAAGGACATTTCTGAACCGGATAAAATCCTACCGGAAAAGACACGAAGATCGGTTAAAAGATATCCTGTGTTAGCCAAAAAGGGTTCCTCAGGTGTAGTTGGAAAAGAAAAGAGAACTGTATCTAAGAAGTACCCTATATTTAAAAAGAAAAGATCTGCTGACGGACGAAAAGAATAGCACAAAAACACATTTTCTTTTTATTTTCATATCTGGTCAACCGATAAATTATTTATTTAACAATTTTTAATAATAAATAGATATAAAAACTTATATATACTTATATTAACATTATATAGCAGGTGAAAGAAATGAAACAATATGTTATAGCGCTGCTACTAGCGAGTTTTCTTGCTATCAGCAGCCTAGGGATCGGCGTGATGGTGATAGACGGAGCAACACAATTTGAAGAAGACAATGAATCTATCGATGAGGTCTCTATAGTTGCGGATTTCGAAGTGTTCAAGTACTATGGTGAGGAAGATCACTCGGAATACGCATATAGAGACCTCATCGATAGATTCATTGTCTTCTTCAAATTGTGTTGCTCCGTCTATCACCATCACGCCGATCCCTAGGCTGCTGATAGCTAGAAAACTCGCTAGTAGCAGCGCTATAACATAT
>JAFDTP010000095.1 GCA_019594195.1 Thermoplasmata archaeon | reverse complement strand
TTTTCCGGATCGTCCTTGAGTATAGGGGATAAAGGATAACATGGGAAAGAGAACTCTCCCCTCCCTTCTGGAGGTGTTACATCGAGTGATTCAAGAGCTCTTTTTATGAACTCCCCGTGTGATTTATGATCTTCCCCTAAAATATCGATCAGCTTTTCCGCCCTTTCCGCCTTGGACAGATGGTAAGCTATGTCTCTAGCAGGATAAAGATTGGTTCCATCCTCCCTTGTTATGAAAATCTCTTCATCATCAAAATTGAAAAACAGTGCACCCTTATCGATATCGGTCTCATCAAGTCTTGACAGTGTCTCGATAGCTTCTTTCACGGAACCATCCTTTATCAGAGAGGATTCGTGTTCAAAACTATCGAATTTTATATTCAATCTATCTAAAGAATCAGTTATGCCTGAAAGGACCCTTTCAGCATTCTCCTTCAAGGCAGAAAATATCCGATCATCACCTCTCTCCATATCACGTATTATGTCTCGTATCTCTTTTTCCAGGTCTTCGTTTTCATCGAGAAGACGACTAGCTTCCTGATAATACCTGACAAGGTCATGATCGACTTTATCTCTTCTTGGAGAGCTTAGATCGGAGTCTTCGAGGTTCTCCAAACCCCATGTGAGGATGGCCATCTGACGTCCTATATCGTTTACATAGTACTCCCTCACTACGTCAAATCCGATTTTATCGTATATCCTAGCTAAGGTATCACCGATTATCGGATTTCTCGCTCTTCCTACATGTAAAGGACCGTTTGGATTAGCGCTGGTGTGTTCTACTATCATATTTTTATTTTTATCTGGAAAAGTGCCGAATTCGTTACCCATGTTCAAAGAATCTTTGATCGTTTTCTCAGAAAGGTACTTCTCATCTATCCTGAAATTGAGATATGGTCCGCTCTGTTTTACGCCTCCTTTTTCAAGTTCTATTTCAGTAGAAAGGTCTTCAGCGATGTTTTCCGGATCGTCCTTGAGTATAGGGGATAAAGGATAACATGGGAAAGAGAACTCTCCCCTCCCTTCTGGAGGTCTTTCTAGATCTATCTCTTCTTCTGACATCTCAGTCGCTCTACTGATCTCTTTTTTTATCTTCTCTTTGAATTCCAATATAGGATATGTCATCTCGACCCCTCAATTGATCCTGAATCGCAATATTCCAGCTATACCACCGAACGCATTGAGAAGTAGTTCGCCCTGTTCTGACTGTTTCGATATCATCTCTACATCGGTACCAACCTGTTCAGCTTCTTCGAAGAAAAAATCGATTATATCCTCTTTCTCGGGCTCTTCTATCTTAGAATCGCATTCGGGACACAAGTAGACTTCATCATCGGAGTTCAATTTTTCAGTTTCCATACCCTGAGCTCCACACTCATCACAATCATATTTGACAACCTGCTCATCGATACCGTCCGATACCAGCAAAGTATCTATCGCACCCATCCTCAGGGCTCTAAGGGTTTCCTCTTTACCGTAGGTGGCTAGACCGCCTTTAGGATCCTTTATCTCTTCCATCAACCTATCGACCAACTCTTTCTCCTTCATAACCTCTAGATCGGATAGAGTTTCCTGTGCATTTTCCATCAACTCTTTGAGTCCGTATTCATCGGTATATCCCGTATTGAAAGTGTCAACTATCTTTTTCTGGAGTTCGTGATGTAGGTATTCAGCCTCTACGAAATCGTCCTTGGTCCGACCAGGGCCCCCTATTATAAGTCCATCTATATCTTCTTCCAAAAGCAGTCCATTCGCCTTCTCGCCGACTCTTTTAAAAAAGTTCTGAGCGGCCTTCTCTATACTTCTTTCAAAACGCTGTGCGGACTGTCCTCCTTTGGAATGCTTGCTCGGAACCATTGATTGGATATGATTCAAAGTTTCGACTCTATTGCCCCTCAAAATGCCTATCGTGGCTTCGCTTCTATCGATGACGATAAGACCGTAGTTTTCCCTTTCCCCCGACATCTCCTTTAATGGTTCTACATAAAATTCTGAATCACATCTGTATGTAAAAGTCTGTAATCTTTGGGGAGGTTCGACTGTTTTTGACACCATCTCCGTTTTGTCTCCCTCGGCTGAAACTTCTCCAACAAAAAATATAACTCCGTTCTCAGGGACCTTATCTATGTACTTCAATTTGCTCCTTATAGATTTTAATGCGGACTGTACGTTCTTCCTGGTAGTCTTAGATTTGATATTGGAGCTCTCAGACATCTCTTGGTTTATGTAAGAATTCACATCTGATATAGATTTATCCGGCGGTATGTATAAAGAGATCAGTTCCGTCCCCCTACCTCTCAAGTCTTCGATCTCCTCTACCGCCTTGTTGAATTCGTATTCGTCTTTCTTAGACATATCCATGGTTATCAATTAATTAGGTCATACAGATAGTGGTGATTAAAAATCTTTCGTGATTTTCATTTTTCAGGGGTTGATGTTATAGACCTCATTTGGAAAAACTGGCTTCAAAAGTTCATTTTACATCTAATCTCTGAAAGTGAATATCAATAAAACGATACCTATTATCATCGCTATAGGACCGATAAGCCAATTAGTATTGATACTGAATTCCAAGTTGATCGGTATGACGATCATTGCTATTATGCTGACTAAGATGAATATAACGCCCACCAACAGCATTATCTTTTCTTCCTCAAGCATATTATCATGTCTCTTTTTGATTTGATAATGGTAATATAGGAAATAACTTTTTCGAAAGATTTGCCGATCGTAGATGGAATCGATCAATTTTACTTTTTTTGATAATATCGGGGGTCGGATATACCGAGAAAAGGGAACACTAGATTCCTTAAAGTCGATTCATTTAAAATTTTTTTGAAACCAAAATCCTTATTAATGACTGGGTTATAGATCAACATAGAGTATTTCAAAAAATATTGAAACAAGAACGATAGCATGTTGGACCAGATATACGCGATGTTGATGAGCGGTCTTGAGATGGTAGCTTATTACTTGAGTTCTCATACTCTCACCTGTTTGATCCCGGCTTTTTTCATCGCTGGGGCGATAGCAGCTTTCATAAAAAAGGACGCTATCATCAGATATCTCGGCCCAGATGTCAAGAAGAAGATCTCCTATCCTATAGCTTCGGTATCAGGAGCTGTTTTGGCGGTCTGCAGCTGTACCATACTTCCCATGTTCGCTGGTCTGTACAAGAAAGGCAGCGGTGTAGGGCCGGCGACAGCTTTTCTATATTCGGGCCCTGCTATCAACATCTTAGCTATCGTTTACACCGCATCCGAGTTAGGATTTCAGATAGGTCTAGCGAGAGCCGTTTCCGCCGTCGCTACCGCTTTCCTGATAGCGTTCTTGATGTCCAAGATATTCAAAGCTGATGATGAAGAAACAAGCGCCCAGAATCAAAACAATTCTATAAACGATGATGAAGATGATAGAGCTATCTGGATAAAGTTGACGTTTTTTGGATTGCTGTTAGCTATTTTGCTGATAGGTGCCTCCGGATCAGTACATTGGGCACCAAAAGCTGTCATCTTACTCTCTCTGATCGCTGTTCTCCTTCTTTTGCTGCGAAAACACTATGAAACTCGAGAGATCAAAAATTGGGGATCAGAAACTTGGTTTTTGACTAAAAAGATACTTCCAATACTTCTTGTAGGGACCTTCATCGTGGGAGTTATAGAGTTCTTCGTTCCGCCGGAAACTTTTAGACCTTATCTAGGCGGAAATAGTTTATCTACATCATTTCTTGGTTCAATAGTTGGAGGCATCTTATACATGCCTACCCTACTTGAAGTGCCGATCATCGGAGGTACTTTTGGCTACGAAGCAGGAGTGATGGGTGAGGCGCCCGCATTGAGTCTCCTTCTCGCGGGGCCTTCTTTGAGTCTACCTAATATGATTGTACTGTTCAGAATAATGAAGTTCAAGCACTGGTTGGCTTATATATTGATAGTAGTCATCCTTTCGACTATATTGGGATTTACCTATGGTATCATCGTTTCATGATTAGAGAAAAAAGGAGGTGAGAAAAAGATGAAGATAGAGATCTTTGGAACCGGATGTGCGAAATGCCAGAAATTGGAGAAGAACGCTAGGGAAGCTGTAGAAGAATTAGGTATCGACGCGGAGATAGAAAAGGTCGAGGATATAAGCGAGATAAGCGCAAGAGGAGTCATGACGACCCCAGCATTATCTATCGACGGCGAAGTTATAGCTAAAGGAGAGATACTAGATCCAAAACAGATAAAAGAGAAACTCAAAGGCTGATAAAAAACCCCTTTTACGGAGCGTATTTCTTTCCTTTCTCTTTTATTCTATATATGACGTAGTTCGCGTCTCTCTCTCCTTCTATCAGCCCTTCCTCTTTTAACACAGAGAGATGATATGACAGCTTTGAATCTTCTATATCTAGCATCTCTTTCAATAGGCAGACACATAGGTCCTGCTCGTCTAGAAGAGCCAATATCTTCAGTCGCAATTGATTGGATAGAGCCTTATATATCTGACTCTGGTCCTGGATACTTTTGTCCTCTAACTTTCTCATAAGATCTGCTATCCCACCTCTAGCTTCTAAGCCTCTCTCAACTTCTTCAGGGATCTCCATATCCGGACACATGTGTGAAAAGAAGAATTTTTAGAACTAATATACTTTACGAAAAAAATCTGTCTTTTGTATAGGTGATCTAGAGAGATGATTTTGGATCTAAGAGAAAAGATTTTTAAATCACGTATGATTAGTGACTCATATGAATAATCGTTTATATGATTGCTTGAGCAACGAGAACCGCAGAAGGATACTTTATTGTATAGGTGAGGAAGAGAGATGCGTGAACGAAATATCCGAGTGCTTAGATCTAGAACAGTCTCTCACCAGTCATCACCTGAAAGACCTCCACAACTGTGGTCTGATCGAAAAAAAACGAGATGGGAAGCGCATATATTACAAAGTTTCAGAACCCGAGATAATCGAGATATTGGAGAAAGGGAAAGAACTTGGAGATAAGTTAGAAGATAGGTGTTAAAGATGACTGAGGAACATGATCTAGGTTTCTTTGAAAGATATCTTACTGTTTGGGTAGCTATATGTATGGTGTTGGCGCTTGGATTAGGATACATTTTTCCCGGTATAACTGAGACCTTTGAGGCCTTTGAAGTGTCAGGTTATTCTATCCCGGTAGTCATCGTTCTATTCTTGATGATATATCCTATCATGGTGCAAACACCTTTTCAAAAGATACTGCGTGCGGGAAAAGCAGCAAGACCTATCATAACCACATTGGGCCTGAACTGGGGTATCAAACCATTCCTCAAGGCAGGATTGGCCTGGCTCTTCTTTTCCGTTATATGGGCCCCGTTCCTTACTGCGGAGATGACCAGCGAACTCATCGGAGGTATGATCCTTTTAGGGATCGCTCCCTGTACGGCGATGGTCCTAGTATGGTCTTATCTTTCAAGGGGAAATATGGGTCACACTATCGTTACAACAGCGATCAATTCTCTATCCATGTTGGTCTTATATGCACCTCTTGCTATACTCCTTCTACCTATAGCCGATGTTCCGGGGGCTGAGGTAGGTGTTCCATTCAGTAAGATAGCTTTCGGTGTTTTAGCGTATATCGGTGGTCCTCTTGTAGCAGGTTACTTTACTAGAAAGATACTTATCGATAAGAAAGGTAAAGAATGGTTCGAACAATTCACAGGGAAACTCCACTACGTTTCAGTTTCCGCTCTACTGTTCACGATAGTCGTTATCGTGTCTCCACATTCAGGCACGATATTGGGACGGCCCGTGATCGTGTTATTGATCGCTATACCTTTGCTTGTACAGTTTTTCATAATGTTCGTTATCTCCTACTGGACAGCGAAAAAAGTCGGTCTCGCCTACGAGGACGCCGCACCCACGGCTCAGATCGCAACCAGTAATCATTTCGAAGTCGCCATAGCGATGTCTGTCACGGTCTTCGGGATAGAATCTTATGCTACTCTTGCAGCGGTTACTGGACTTTTGATAGAGGTGCCAGTCATGTTGGTGATAGTACAGATCTGTCTAAAGACGCAGAACTGGTTCCCGAAGATAAT
>JAFDTP010000193.1 GCA_019594195.1 Thermoplasmata archaeon | reverse complement strand
TGACATTGTAGAAGGTGTAAGAAAGATGATAGAATTGAACGAGGATTACTGCAAGGGATGTAATCTATGTATAGAGTACTGTCCCAGAGATGCCTTAGAGCCTGCGGAAGAGCTTAACGAAAAGGGTATACATCCCCCTGTAGAGGTTGAAGATCGCTGCAACGATTGCAGATTATGCGAATTGATCTGTCCAGATTTTGCGATCACAGTTGCTGAAGAAGATGAAGAAGAGGAGTAATAAAGATGAAAGAAGAAGAGTTAGAAATGGCAAAAGAGGCCATCGGAGATAAGTCTCAATTCATCCACGGAGATACTGCGGTAGCTTACGGAGCTTTACTCGCGGGCTGCAGATTTTTCGGTGGTTATCCGATAACTCCAGCATCGGAGATAGCGGAAAAGATGTCAGACCTTTTGCCAAAAGTTGGTGGAAAGTACATCCAGATGGAAGACGAACTTGGCAGTATCGCATCTGTCATCGGATCCTCTTGGGCCGGAGCTAAGGCTATGACAGCTACTTCAGGGCCAGGATTATCTTTGATGCAGGAAAATATAGGCTTCGCTCATATGAGTGAAACGCCTCTTGTACTTGCTGATGTTCAAAGATCTGGTCCTTCAACTGGGCAACCGACCCTTGGTGCGCAGGGCGACATAATGCAGACCAGATATGGCAGCCATGGAGATTATGCAGCTATAACACTCTCACCTAACAACATCCAGGAGACTTTAGATTATACTATAAGAGCTTTCAACTTAGCGGAAGAATACAGGACTCCCGTGTTCTTGATGTTGAGCGCCGACCTAGGTCACATGAGAGAGATGGTCGAGATCCCTGACGAGGTAGAAACATTCGAAAGAAAGCAGCCGAAAGTACCTCCTGAAGAGTATGTCCCATTTGGCAAAGGAAGTTATGGTAAGGAAAAAGTTCCAGAATTCGGCGTATTCGGTGATGGTTATCACACATATGTCACCGGTCTCACTCATGATGAACAGGGATTTCCTGCAACTGACGATCAAGAAGATCACGATAGATTGATCAGGAGACAGGTTGAAAAGATATTGGATGATAGGGAGGAGTTGACTGATGTGGAGAAAAGGAACTTGGACGACGCTGATGTAGCCCTACTTTCATACGGCATAACTAGTAGAAGCGCTATGGGTGCATTGAAGAGAGGAAGAGAACAAGGTAAAAAATTGGGGTACTTACGACTGAAAACTCTATGGCCTTTCCCGATCCAGGAGATAAAGGAATTATCAGAAACTGTCGACAAGATAGTTGTGGCGGAGATGAACCTAGGTCAGATATATCATAAAGTGGTGGAACATGCAGACTGTGAAGTCGCTTTAGCTGACAAGATAGGCGGAGAAGTTCACTCTCCAGATGAGATACTGGCGGAGGTGTGAATATGAGTGAGAAACAGAAAGGAAGAAAAGTAGAGATGATAAGTGCTAAAGAGATACGTGAAAAGTATCTTAGAGATGATATGATGCCGCACATCTTCTGTACTGGCTGCGGTATCGGTAACGTTTTAGATTATACTTTATGGGCGATGGAGAAAGAAGGACTGGATATGGATAATACGGTTTTCTTATCTGGTATAGGCTGTTCTTCCAGATTGCCCGGTTATATCGATGTCGATTCACTCCATACTACCCACGGTAGAGCGCTGGCGTTCGCTACCGGCGTCAAGATAACAAATCCAGAATTGAACGTTGTAGTTTTCACTGGCGACGGTGACTGTATGGGTATCGGAGGAAATCATTTCATCCATGCTTGTAGAAGAAATATAGATATGACAGTTATAGCTGTCAACAATTACATATACGGGATGACCGGAGGTCAAGTTGCGCCTACTACACCAGAAGGAGACTATGCGACCACAGCACCTTACGGTAACATCGAACCTTCATTCGATATGA
>JAFDTP010000057.1 GCA_019594195.1 Thermoplasmata archaeon | reverse complement strand
CGGAAAAGTACCTCTATCAGCATGTCAAGGACGAAAAAACTCTGGAAGAAGATCTGTATCATCTCCATATCTTTGGATTCTTCATCGATCATTCGATAAAGGGATTCATACTAGTGACGATCGTCGGTTTGAGACCGGTAGCATCAAAGGATAGATGACGTGATCAGGATCTCCCTCCACGACGTGGGGCAGGAATATCAAAAAGACCGTCGCAAGCAGTGAAGCCGCCGCAAAACTCAACCAGTGCATGAAGTCGTCTTCGATTATCTTGGATAGAGTTTTACTATTCAAGTGTATGGAACTGAGAATGATCGCTAGCAGGATCAAGACCAACTCAGATAATCCTACGGTCATCTTATTCCAAACAATAAAAGGATAATTAAAATTAACTCAATCTTGGGATCATATATCTGAGTATATCTTTCATGGACTCAGTCCTCTTTGAAACCGAATATCGATATGATATTTTCTATGTTCTGCATCAGCATAGTCCCGATTATACTCATCACTAGCACATATGAAACTGCGAAGGCAGGGATGGTCTCCGTGAACAAAGGCACATCATATACTCCAACTGCTTCCGAAGCTAAAGCCGCGACGATCAGGGAGAATTCTCCTCTTGTTATCATGCCAAGGCCAGCTATTGTAGAGCTTTCAGTATCTGTATGGAAGAACTTTGAACCGTAGTACATAGTGAAGAATTTGTAAAGACTGGAGGCGATCACGATCAAAACCAGTATCGTCCCTATACCTCTGAACAGGAGAGGATCGGTCTCTAATCCTATCCAAAAGAAGAATATTCCGCCGAATAGATAACGCTCTGAATAAAGGTGTTTTTGTATTTTAGAAAGGTGGTCGGATCCAGCGAATGCGACTCCTACGAAGAAAGCTGCGACCGCCTCACTCAAGCCAAGAGTGACAGCGATACCAGCGACCAGCCCGATGATCCCTATAGCTCTGAGAACGAATAGTTCGTCCGATTCAGTCTTTAGGATCTTGTTATACAATCCGGGTTTCAAGAACATCGTCCCGACGAGGATGATGACGAACACTACAGCAATACCGATGTCTATAGCTATGCTTCTTAGATCCGCCCCATCACCTAACAATACCGATGACATCACCGCAAGATAAAATATTATCACTAGATCTTCAAAGATCAGTCCACCAAGCATCCTGTCTGCTTCTGGAGTCTTTTCCCATCCCAGATCCATGATAGATTTGCTGATCACGGCGCTGGATGAGATGTAGACTATCCCGCCGATCAAAAAAGCCGCTAATAAGTCCTGATAAAACCAGTATCCGATCAATATCCCGGGAGCGAAGTTCAATAAATCTAATGTGCCAATCCCGACGATAACGTCGCTCTGCCTCCTCAATTTTTTAAGGCTGAAACTTAGGCCCATGAAAAAGAGCAGAAATATCACCCCAAGTTCAGCCCCGAGTTCTATGAATTCATACGCCGCCCGGGTCGACCCGATGTGGAAGTCCAAAAAACGTCCCATACCGTAAGGCCCAAAAGCTATACCCAAGAGGATAAACAAAGGGATATCCGACTGGTTTATATAATGAGCTATGCTTCCCCCTATTGCTAAAGCGGCGATCATTATACCGAGTTCGAACAATGCGGCTTCTCCGATCATATCGATCAGCTTGCTTTCAGATCATTTTGATATGTACATCGATAACCAGTGTATTTATATCAAATTTTCGAAATTTACGTGAAATCACCCTTCATATTCTATAGGGTCTTTTATCTCCGCTTCTTCAAAACCTTTCAACCTCAACTTACAGGAATCGCATCTTCCGCATGCTTTCTCTCCTCCTCTATAGCAGCTCCAGGTCAGATCTAGAGGAACATCCAATTCGTCCGCTTTCTTCACGATATCAGATTTTGTCATGTCTATCAGAGGATATCTTATCGAGATCGGTTCGCCTTCAACGCCTTTTTTAGTCCCTTTCTCAGCCATCTTTTCGAAGGCGTCGTAAAATTCAGGTCTACAATCAGGATAGCCGCTGTAATCTCTTGCAGTCGCGCCGATGAATATCGCTTCAGCGTCTATACTCTCCGCGTAAGAAAGGGCGTAAGAGAGAAATATTATGTTCCGTGCGGGCACGTAGGTCGAAGGTATCTCATCTCCTATCTCTCCTTCCTCCTGGTCTGGGATCTCCTCTCCCCCTTCGAGTAATGAAGACTTTCCAATCTCTGAAAGAGGTACGTCCAAGAATTTGTGTTCCACTAGAGAATAGTGGTCTCCTAAGTTTTTAGCACTTTTGATCTCCTTTTCATGCTTTTGTCCATATAGGAAAGTCAGGCCGTGCAGTTTATCATATCTTTCGTTCGCGATGGCCAAAGTGGTCGAGGAGTCCAACCCTCCAGAAAGTAGAACTACAGCTTTACCCATCATATCTCCTTCCTGGCCCAGGCGCCCTGTCCTCTCGATTCGTCTACGCCTATCTCGACGGAATTGACTTTTTCGGGAAAGTCGAGTTCTTCGATGACTTCATCTAGTAAGAACAGAGCCAACTGTTCGGCGGTCACCTGATCTATGTCGAGCACAAGAGAATCCTCTTCAGGGAAAACGTATCTTTTATCCCCTATCTCTATCATTATCTCGTTATCCCGTCTTTCAAGTCCTTCCATCCCGGAGGCGATCAATATCCTGTGATCGAGTCGCTCGGCGATCTCCCTCAGCTTTTCCTTAATAGGTAAAAAATCGAAAACTACGCCGCTCTCGCTCGGCTCGCCGGAGATCCTCACGTGGATCGCATAGTTGTGGCCGTGTATCCTCCCGCACTTGTTATGACCGGGAAGTATATGAGAGGCTGAAAATGTTATGGATTTTTCCCATCCGTTAAGTTTGAGTTCGATAGTTCTCATGAGTACCCGCTATCAATAGCCCCATCTAACTTTAAAACTTTACCGGATACTCTTATCAAGGGACGTTCCGACATCGTATTTCAAAGAGGACTCTGATCGGGTTCCGTGTGATCGATGATATCTCTTCACCTCTCAGAACACCTCTCAGAAAAAGCTATAACCTTCAAACCTTTAATCGGTAACGAGGTAAAGATATGACGGTAAAAGAAGGAGACCGCGTAAAAGTCGACTACACTGGAAGATTGCCTGACGGGTCCATATTCGATTCTTCTATGGAGAAGAAAGCCAAAAGATCTGAATTTTATGACGACAGCAGAGATTACAAACCTCTCGTATTCACGGTAGGTAAGGGTGAAGTGATACCCGGATTCGAGGAGGGCGTTGAAGGCATGGAAGTGGGTGAGGAAAAAGAGGTCGAGATACCTCCGGAAAAGGCATATGGTGAAGAAGGCGATCATCCACTAGCCGGAGAGACTTTGATATTCAAAATAGAAGTCAAGGATATACTATAATCAAGGTCGAGGATGGAAATAGGATATACTTCAGAAAAAAGGTGTTATTTCAATCATAATTTTGTTCGATCCTAGCTTGGATCCTCCCTCTCATACTCTCTTTTATCTTTTTTTCAAAGTGCTCTGATAGCTTGTCCTCCAGAGATTTACATTCTTCAGTAGACAATATATCTATTTGTTCTTCGAAGTCGAAAGGGAGTATCTTCTGGATCAGCCTCTCATATACCCTTCTACCTATGGTGTTTAATCTTTTGATAGTGTTCGATCTACTTATGATCTTGTCCCACACCGACATCAATGCACTTTTGACCTTCTTTTTATCCGCGATCCCATCCTTTTTTAAAGAGCCTTTCAGCATATCCCTTTCGTCCTCTAGATATTCTCTTTTTCCTTCTTTATCTTCACAATCGTCAAAGACCTGGAGCAGATCCAAATTAAATTTATCTGTAGGAACAGATATCACGGATCCGGACGATATACTTGGTTTTTTGATATGCTGACATATGGTTTCGGAGAGATGGACAGCCATATCCATAACGGCCTTCCAATCGTTCCACATCCTGTCTTTGAAACTGGATAAGCCGGTGGTAGGATACATGATCAAAAGAGAACGTGAATAGCAGGGATTTAAAAGTTTTCATATCGTCTGAAAGAGCTTTGCTTTGAGAAAGTTATTAAGACCAAAAGGGTGATAACATAATCGATGGATAAGCATTTCCTCAGAGGATTGGAGAACTGCGAACTCTGCGAATGGAGGTGTGGAGTGAACCGACTGGAAGGAGAAGAGGGTGTCTGCATGATAGGAGAACCAAAGGTCGCCTCTACCACGTTACATCCCGCTCCTCCACAAAGCTACACGATATTCATGGCCGGCTGTAACTTCAGGTGTTTGAACTGCCAGAACTGGAATATAGCTCATCATCCCGTCCAGGATGTTTCTCTCCGCGGTCAAATAGGACCTAAAAAATTAGCAAAAGAGGCTCTCTCTAAAATAAATTCAGCAAGAGGGAAAATGATAGGGGCTGATAGGATATTCTTCAGCGGAGGATCTCCGACACCTAGTTTACCCTATGTAGAGGAAGTGGTCGAGGAAGCTAGAGAGCTAGACGATGAAATAAAGTTCAATTACGATACGAACGGTTTTCTTACTGAATGTTCTCTGAAGAGGGTACTGGACTTCACGGACTCGATAACTTTCGATATCAAAGCATTTACAGATGAGGTACACAGAGCGTTGACAGGTGCGCCGGTAGAGCCCGTACTCAGGAATGCGGAACATGTTGCTAAACACGCAGAAGA
Organism: Thermoplasmata archaeon; assembly: GCA_019594195.1. The sequence continues at coordinate 6,470 of JAFDTP010000057.1, read as the reverse complement.
TAAGCTCTGGGAATTCAGATATTTAGTCATACCAGGGATAAATGAAGATGATATCGAGGATCTGGCCGGATTTTTAGCCGAGATAGACGAAGATATCCCGTTGAATTTTCTCGCATTCAGGCCGAATTTTATACTTGAAGATCACGTAGGAGCCTCTCGAAAGGCGATGGAGCGAGCCGTAAAGACCGCTAAGGAGAAGGGTCTCCGAAATGTGAGTTGGTCTGGAAGGACAGGGATAGGAGTAAAACCCTTTGTAGAGACCTCTAGACAACACGATAAAACAGGTGCTAAAAGAGCTGAAAAGATCGCTGAAGAAAAGGGCTGCATCACTCATCCACGCAACTGCGGCTGCTGCAGTTCTTTGAGGGATTGCCGTTTGAAAAGCTATCGACCTTCCGGGCGAACTTAGTACGGTTATCTAAAGGCTATAGACCCGTAGCCGACAACTTCCTTCTGAGGGGTCACGTCGCCGCTGGTAGCGTATTTGAGCAGTTCTCCTTCTGTCCCTCCGGAACCGATCATCATCGATACCACGGGACCGTAGCCGCACATGGATATGTGCTCTTTTTCGACGGTCTCGTAGAGCCCTTCAGGATCGTTTTCCAATATTTTATCTATCGCTTTCTTGTCTTTCTCTTTAGCAGTTTCTTCCAATACGTAGTGCGAAAAATCGGTCGATGCAATAATTACGGAGTCCTCTCCTTCTACAGCGTCATTCAATATCTTTCCTACTTTTTTTGAGGTCCGGAGGTCCTGCTTGTTGAAACATATAGGTACGGCTTTGAAGGAATCAGAGAAATACTGGAGGAACGGCATCTGCACTTCGATGGAATGTTCCCTAGCATGTGCCACGTTGTCCACCTGTATGATATCTCCGGATATGGCCTCGACCATCTCCTGGTCTGTTTCTACTATCCCTAGAGGTGTTTCATAATCCTCGTCCGATACCGCGATACCAGTGCCCATGCCTTGATGGCTTGGACCAAGGAATATCACTGTCTCAGGGATCCCGGATTCCACCAGTGTTTTGTAAGAATGAGCGGCTACTGGACCTGAATAGGGATAACCGGCATGGGGGCACACAAAACCCTTTACGTCTTTACTTTCCACATCCGTGGAAGGCATATCACCAGGCCCTATCTCGTGATCGAAGCATTCTTCTATCTTTTTTCTCAGAGAGTTTTCATCGCCTGGATAGAATCTTCCAGCGACCGCCGGTTTTCTAACCATGTATGATCACCATCTTGGTAATGTGAAAAAATATACTTAAAACTATCGTGGGAAAAACTAAATCATATTTATCTTGATAAGAAGAGGCATGTTAGAGATAGACGGTTCCCACGGCGAAGGCGGTGGACAGATATTAAGGTCCGCACTAGCCCTATCTATGGCTGAGGGGCGAGATATAAAAGTTAGAAATATAAGGGCGAACAGATCGAATCCCGGTCTTTCCCACCAGCATCTCAAGGCCATAGAGGCGGCTTCAGTGATATGTGGTGCCGAAACAGAAGGGGTCGAGAAAGGTTCTGAACTGATAACTTTTGAACCCGGTGAAGTCGAAGGCGGCGCCTATAATTTTGATATCGGAACGGCCGGCAGCGTGACTTTACTACTCCAAGCTCTTATACCACCTATGATAGACGCGCGTGAGGAGGCGACGATAAAGGTCCGGGGTGGTACTGACGTCAAATGGTCTCCACCCTATGATTATTTCGAGAACGTTTTTTTGGGTCTCCTTCGCCGGATGGACGTCGATATAACTTCGGAACTTCTCAAAAGAGGTCACTACCCTAAGGGAGGGGGTAGAGTAAAAATCGATATAGGTACTGGCGAGTTGAAAGGACTTAAACCATCCAAGGAAATAGAGAGTATCGAAGGCAGGGCCTTCGTAAGCGAGCTTCCCGAGCACATAGCTGAAAGGATGAAAAAACAGGTCTTGAAGGAATTCCTCGATATAAACACGTCGATATCGATAGAGAGCTATGAGTCCGCCAGCGCTGGAACCGGTATCGTCATATGGACCGAAGGTGATAGTTTACTCGGAAGAGGCGTCCTGGGAGAAAAAGGTGTCCCCGCAGAAAAGGTGGGTCAAAGAGCCGCGGATGGCCTCAAAAAAGAGATAAAAGCTCGGACATCCCTGGATATCAGGGCGGCGGATCAGATCATACCTTTTCTGGCGCTTACGAAAACTTCGGGTACCCTGACGACCAGGAAGGTCACCGGCCATCTCGAGACCAACGTCTGGTTGATCAATAGATTTATGAAAGATGAGATAGAACTTATAGAGGATGAAGACGTAGTGAAGATCCGATATTAGAGGTGTGATCCATGGATAGGCCAAAAGTGATCGTGAACGTGGCTATGTCAGCAGATGGTAAGATAGCTTTGCCGGACAGAACCGAGGTGAAGATATCGGGTCATGAGGATTTTCAAAGAGTCCACGAATTGAGGCATCGTGTCGATGCGATCTTGGTCGGGATCGGTACTGTACTAGCCGACGATCCCAAATTGACCGTTAAAGAAAAGTACGTTGAAGAACCCGACCATCCTCTCAAGGTAGTTTTGGATTCGGGAGGTAGGATCCCCGAGGACGCTCGACTATTTGATAAAGGCGGATGGCTGATCGCTACTACCGAAGATACGGATAAAGAGGGTTGGTCAAGATTCGGTGATAAAGGTAGGGTGGATCTGGACCTTCTTCTTGAAGAACTGGCGAACAGGGACGTGGAAGATATCCTGGTCGAAGGTGGAGGCGAGGTCATAAGTTCTTTCTTCGATGCAGGTCTAGTAGATGAGTTCAATGTCTTCGTTGGAAGTCTCATAATAGGCGGTAAGGACGCTCCGACCCCGGTCGACGGGCAGGGCTCCTTGGCATTGGAAGACGTCGTATATCTCGATCTGATCGAACTGGAAAGATTGGACGACGGCATATTGTTGAGATACGAGGTCGATCGTCGATGACAAAATTCTTAGTAGACAGGATGTTGGGCCAAACCGCTAAATGGCTCCGCCTTCTGGGGGTTGATGCGGAATATGCTCCGAAGGGTGAAGATGAAAAACTGCTGGAGATCGCTAGAGAAGAAGAAAGAGTCATTGTCACGAGAGACAGGGAGCTTGGCAGAGAAGATAAAGTTTTCTTGGTCGAAAAGTCTTCCGCTGAGGAGATAGTCAGTAAGATCATCCTAGAGTATGATGTCAGCCTTGACCCTATGAGCAGATGCTCGAAGTGCAACACTGAAGTTATAAAGGAGGACCAAAAAGTAGTCAAAGACCAAGTCCCAGAGAGAGTTTACGAGAGAAATGAAGAGTTCTGGTATTGTCCGGAGTGCGATCAATATTATTGGGAGGGGAGTCACTGGGAAGATATCATGAGCAGGATAGAGTCCATAACGAGATGTAAAAGTAACTGACGGATGGATGAGGGAAACATTTAAATTCAGGGCCAATCTAAATTGAACCGTGAACAAAATGAGAGGAGATTTATTGGATCATATGTTAGATGATCATCATCCGATAGGTTTGGTCCTCGTTTCAGCAGTGATATCAGTTCTGCTATTTTCCACTTTTGTCCCGGTGATTAACGTTTCAGCGAACGAGAACGAAGACAGTGCCGAAGTGCCGAAATGGCAGGAAGGAGATAGATGGGTGTACCAGGACAGGATCCCTGTGGCCGAGATCGGAGAACAGGTGACCGATATCGAAAGAGAAGTGGTCGGCGAGGCAGAACTCAACTTTGAAGTTATCGATGATGATGATGCTTCGTACGAAACCTACCAAGTCGAGGAGATCCAAAGAAATCGAGATAATCCGGAGAATGAAACTTTGATAGAATTCTACCACTGTAAAGATACCCTAGCTGAGATAGCTAATGATCCACAAATCGAGGACATGGGTATGTCTGCTCGCCATCCGCCTATGATAGAGATGGATTTCCCTCTCGAAGTCGGCCGAGAATGGGGCGTTGACGAGGGAAGGTACTTTGAAAATGTTTTATCCGGTGATGACAATGAACCAGATACAGAATACGTTTTCCAGGGAAGAGTTGAAGATAGAGTAGACAAAACTGTCGAGGCAGGGGAGTTCGAGCAGACATACATGGTGAACTTTACGTATATGGCAAGGGACATGCGAGACGGGTCCACCGAATGGCACCGATGGGAGATGTATTATTCACCCGAAGTCAGGAACGTGGTACATATAGATAGATTCGAGACCAGAGAACACGAAGAAGAAAGTTATGGTGACGATGCGCCTTTGATAGAGCAGCCCGTTGGAAACGAGACACTCATGGACTACGAGCTCCAGGAGATAGAAGAAAATGGAGATGATGATGAAGAAACACCGTTCTTGGGGACTCCCGGGGTACTGTTGATCGCTGTCGGTACTGCTTCTCTGTACTATATAAATAAGAAAAGAAAAGATAATTCTTGATAAGTCAGGTACTGAAAGAGTTCGGAGAGACGGTCGAAAGCGCCCGATCTCTTTGCCTTTTATCTTTTCTTTTTTTTAACCTTGATGATCTTTATTTTACCATGATATATGAATCCCATACAGGGCCGGATACCTAAAAATATATATATTAGAAAACAAATTTCCTGCCCGAGTAGAGCAGGAGGTATACTCCTGCTTTTATGCGGAGGAAAAAAATATGAAAAGTGAAAATGATAAGAAAAGTATAGTAATTTCTGTCGCAGTAGCAGTACTGTTAGTGATCTCGGTTCTTACCGCAGCTACAGTTACGATTCGCGCAGGGGAACCTGAAGGCGAATCAACTATAGAAGAGGAAGAGACAGAGATAGCGCAAGATCTGTTCGAAGATCTGGGCAGAGAGCAAGGTGTTGATCGACCAGACGTTTTAGACCCTGAGTTGACAGAGATACTCAGTGGAGGGGACGTATCGGAAGGAGAATCGACTTCTTCTGAAGGCTTGTTGACTGATCCACATACGATAGACCAGCATAACGTGGAAGAGGTCCATGATATGGGCATAACAGGAGAAGGCGTCACCGTCTCGTTGATGGACACCGGGTTCGACATGGCACACCCCGATTTGATAGGAACACATGCAGTATTCGAATATGACGATGACACCATGGACGATGAATACCAAGCTTACGACGGTCATCCGATAGCTTTCGATCCAGTCTCGATGGCGGATTACGCTTTCGACGGAGAGATAAGCCAGGACTACGAGAGTTGGTGGGATACGATAGACAACAGCTGGTATGTAGACACTTCCTATGAAACCGAAACATACGAAGAGGAAGGTTATATCTGGGCTGATTACGGAGAAGAGACGTACAACGTGACTGAAGTTGCAGAAGAGGATGAAACGGTACGATTCGGAGATCATCCTGATGAAAAGCTTCATGAATGGTACGAAGAAAGACCCGCGGTTCTATTGACCCAGAATGAAGATGATGAATGGGCTAACGTATACGTAGATCTTTTGAATGACAGAGAGATCGTAGAGGAGAGCGGTGCATGGATAGATGGCGATGATCCAGAATCAGAAGCCATAACTAGAGATTTGAACGACGACGGGATCGCAGACGTCTCTGGAGGTATGATGTACTTTGCCTCTGATGGAGACACGCCGATACCGTACTCGCAGAACTTCAGATACACTATGAATGATATAATCAACCTATTCATGGGATATCCACCCGGAACGATAGGTGAGATGACTGATTACGAAGATGCATGGCATGCTATGACCGGACAGGACGAGATCCACACCACACCAGGCGATGGAGATATGGTCGCTCTGATGGGTGATTTCAACAGCTTTGGTTCCATGGGTGCTCACGGTACTTGGACCGCTTCTGCGGTCTCAGGACAAGGAGTCACCGGCGTTCCAGACGATAATGTTGAAGGCGGAAGTCCTTATCCACCGACACCAGAAGGCGGAGATGGTCTTCCACGAGGTCTGTCACCTGATGCTGAGATAATCCCGATGGGTAGATTCTTCGATGCACTGCCGGCGGGTAACCCGCTCGGTGAAGTGCCGACGACTTACTCATCAACGTTCTTCACAACTGAAGGTTATACAGGAGATGTGGCGATAACTTCTGATACTGCGGATATAGCTTCCAGCAGCTTTGGAAGGACCATAGATGAAAATCACGGTGGATTCAACTTCTATGAAAGACTGTTCGATTATGTCGGAACTCAATACACGCAGAGTACTCTGTTCATAAATTCACAAGGTAATTCAGGTAGTGGATTTGGAACAGTGAGTGCACCTTCGGGAGCACAGGGAGTCATGTCCGTAGGTGCCAGCACTAACATGAATTACAGAGTCGACGAGTGGAGGATGGACGACGGAGGTCCGAATCCATCTTACGGTGAAGTAACAGGAATGACCAGTACGGGACCGCATTCTAAAGGTTCACACGGTCCGGACATAATGACCAACGGTCAGTTCGGATACGGTGGAGACCCAGTAAATCAACAGCTTGCCAACATCG
>JAFDTP010000182.1 GCA_019594195.1 Thermoplasmata archaeon | reverse complement strand
GAAGGTTTCAGTGAGTGTGATCTAGAAGATGATCCAAAAGAGGTGAGAAGATATCAACAACTTAGATGTGGGATCAAAAAGCAGAAGGTCCGAGAACCAAGCAAGGAACGCGATGTTGTCAATGGTACTCGGATTGATAATGTTTTTGCCTCTCTATTTTGTCCTCGGTAATTTTCTCCTTTCTTCTATGATCTCTTCCGCTATCTTTCTCGGTGGATTAGATATCTTGACCTGTGGTGAACATGAGTCAGACTATCCTCAAGGAAGTGCTGTAGTGGTAGGAGGTCTTTTTTTAGGTATGGTTTTAGGTTGGGTCGGCGGTCCCTCTACCAGCATGTTGAGCCTTGTACTATCTTTGATGATAGGTATCGGTTGGAGAACGATATTTGGATAGATCCATCGTTGAGATGAGTAAGATCTTCTGAATAGCTTTATTTATTATTGATAAAAGAGAGAGTCATGGTTGAAAAATTGAGTAAGATGAACTCCTAGTTATTGACTAGGAGACTGATGCGAAGATGAAGATGACCTAAATTACTAATCATACATCGACTCTTATCAAGAAAATAGAGAAGGTGAATCGATGTCCTTTGGATCACTTATTTATCGATGTGTTTCCGAGAAAGGAAAGCCAGGTTTCTTTAAGATCATAAGAGTCGGAGGTCTGATCGCTATGGTTCCACCTCTACTCATAGGTACGATCGTCGCGTTCCATATCCGAGGCAGCGTAAACCTCACTTCTTTCTTTCTAGCCTGCATCGTTGGCTTCAGTCTCAATATATCTATGAACGTCTACAACGATATATACGATACTGATCAAGGTTCTGATAGTTTAGAATCGAGTGGTAGTCTTTTCAGTGGTGGCTCGGGGTGCTGATCGAAAATCCGGGACTCAGAGATAAAATGCTGTTGATATCTAGGTCCGGGATACTTATCGCTTTTTTAGGTACTTTAGTGCTATTATTTATGCTCGAGACTGGATTGTGGCCTGTCATGATATTTGTTTTCGGCTCGATGGCATTTCTGAGCAAGTTCTATACCGCTGAACCTATAAAACTCGGATACAGAGGTCTAGGTGAGATAACTGTCTGGTTCGGATTCGGACCTTTGGCAATACTTTTAGCTACCACCTCACAAGGAGTCGGCTTTGATCATCTTGTGCTTTTGACGATGCCAATCACAGGTCTCAGTACTTTGACCTTCTCTTGGGCAGGCGAGATGGTCGATATGCCCTATGATAGAGAGGCAAGAAAGATAGGTCTAGCTATAAGGATGGGTATAGAGAAAAGCGTGTATGTTTTAGTCGTTTTTCACGTCCTTATAATTCTGAACGTGTTCGTGATTTCACAGATAACAGGAACAGGTTACATGATGTTTGTACCTCTGATCCCTTACGGGATATTGGTATCTATTGCTCTTAAAACGCTTTTCGAGGATCCAAGTGACAGAAAAAACATAAAGAGAGGGGCTAAGCTCAATTTCATAGGCTTTTTGATCTTTTCCGTCGGGATAATCTCTTCATTCGCTTTTCTGATCTTGTGATCTTGACGGTTGATCTGTTGTGGATGTGAGGTTAGAAGTAGTGGAAAAAGTGAGCGTGTTTTGGTGGAAGATTATTATTTGATGCCTTAATAAAGATTAAAGAGAAGGTAATCGGGGATAAACTGAAAGAAAAGTTTAAGTAATTTTATGTACATACACATATCACACAGGTGATTAGATGCCGAATATGACACTTTCCGTTTCCAAAGAATTGAAAGATATGATGGATAAACATCCAGAGATAAACTGGAGCGAGGTGGCGAGACAGTCATTCAGAGAGAAACTGACCGATCTCGAATTTCTTGAGGAATTCAAATCTAGGAGCGAATTGACGGAAGAAGAGGCACTGGAACTAGGGAAAAAAGTCAACGAGTCTCTACGGGAAAGATACGAGGAGAGTTCTTGAATGGATATAGTCGTAGATGCCAACATCCTTTTTTCGGCGCTGATAAAGGATGGCGGGACATCCAAGGTAAAAAGGACCGCTTTGTAGAACCCCCTCGTCACTCCATTTTATCCAGTTGATTACAGACTTT
>JAFDTP010000038.1 GCA_019594195.1 Thermoplasmata archaeon | reverse complement strand
TTTTTTGACCATACCTGCGATATTTTTTTAGAAAAGTTTATATCTTGCGATCATCATTATAATTAACCGAGTAGAACCTTGGGAGGACCCAACATATGAAAAGACTGAATAGAGATGAGGAAGCTGTGTCCCCTGTTATCGCGACCATCTTGATGGTGGCTATCACGGTCGTTCTGGCCGCTACACTTTACATGATGGTAGGCGATATCGGCGGAGAAGGAGATACTGATTTAGTGGTTTCGGTTTCAGGCGAGGTAGAGGAAAACGGCAACGGCGAGTCATGGTTTAACGTGACGATGGACAGGATGTCAACACCCAGTTCCGCCGAACAGGATGACGTCGAGTTCACATTGATTGAAGATGGAAATGAATATTCCTTTACCGCTGATGAAGGAAGTTGGATACTGACCGATGACGATGAACTACAGACAGGTTCCGAAGGTACTTTTACCCACAGTGATTTTGATTTCGAAAACGATGAGCCAGGTAGCTTCACTGACGCCGACCGTATTGTACTCTCTATTGATGGATACGCAGGAACCGAAGAAGTTGGCGGTATTTAGAGAGATACACTGAAAATTAGCAAAACACTCAGAACACAGCTCAAAACCCTTTCCCCGATCACTTTTCTATTTTTCACTATCTACATCACAGAAGTTTCTTTAGAAAATTATATATAAAAACACATCCGTTATATATATGCAGATCTGTTCTGCAGGAGGTATGAATCATGAAAAAAATAATTAGAAGAGAAGAGGCTGTGTCGCCAGTTATAGCTACCATACTCATGGTCGGGATAACTGTAGTTTTAGCAGCTACGCTTTATTCTATGGTAGGGGATATCAGTGTAGGTAGCGCTAAGAGTCTGACTGGAAATGTTGTTCATCGGGGAAATTTGAGATTTGAGATATCATCTCTCCAGATACCGAGCTCGGCAGAACTGAGTGATGTGACCGTGATTGCTCTACATGAAGACGGCGAACTAGAAATACAAGGGGATTGGGAAGATGAACAGGGGCGAAACATCTGGAATCTACTCAGCGATGAAAAGGTATCGACTAGCACTAGATTTGATCTCAATAGATATACTGACGGTGAACACGTATTTGACGGTGACTCTTTGACCTATGGCGGATCGAAAGTGGAGGAGGTCGTAGTCCGTATCGATGGGTACAACGGGATTCTAAAAAGGGAGATCTGAAATACGGTAATTTATCTAGCTAAACCCTTTCCTTCTTTTGCTCCAAACAAGATCATGAGCAATTCTTTTCTGTATCTAAACATCCAAATCGACTCTCATATCTACCAATAAACACTTTATATCTTTAACATATAATTAGGTCGGTGACCTAAGATGGCGAAAGGATCTAAAGGTAGAAGAGGAGATGACAGGAGAAAGGCAGCCGGTAAAAAAGCTGATAGGGCCGATCAACTGAAAAAGCAGGCTAAATATCAGAAGAAAGCAGCTAAACAGGAAAAGAAGATAGCGAAATATGAAAAGAAGATAGACAAATACAAAGAGAAGATAAAGAAGGCAAGGAAGAAGAAACAAAAGTATGAGAAAAAGGCCAAAAAAGCCGGTCCCAATAGGAGTAAATAGGTGGTAACATCGAAGGTGAAGAACCAGGTGAAGAGTTAGAAAAGCGATCTGAAAAAGATCGACAAGAATCCAAAAAGTTGAAGAAAGAAGCCAAGTACGAGAAGAAGGCCGGTAAGATGGAAGACAAGATAGAGAAGTACGAAAAGAAGATAAAAAAGCACGAAGACAAGATAGAAAATCTGAAAGATAAGATCTCTGAAACGAAGAAAAAGAGAGATAAATACATGGAAAAGATCGGTAAGGATCGAACCTAAAAATCTTTTACATCACTCAAAGCTCTTTGATTATCTCTTCGGCTTTATCGACTCTTACTTTACCCTCTTCTATCATCCTTTTGGCCACTTCGTCTACTATCTCTTCTTCTGCCCCTGCCTGTATAGCTACGTTCTTAGCGTGCAGTTTCATATGTCCTTTCTGTATGCCTTCGGAAGCTAAAGCACGGAGTGCTGCGAAGTTCTGGCACAGTCCCACCGATGCCAGTACCTCTCCAAGTTCTGAAGCGCTATCAACGCCCAGTATCTCAAGGTTCGCCTGTGCACCGGGATGTGAAGAAGTCGCTCCACCGATGATGCCCACCGGTACCGGTATCTCGATACTGCCTACAAGATGACCTTCCGCAGTTTTCTCCCACGTAGTCAGCGGTGAGTATCCCCCGCCAGAAGCTGCATAAGAGTGTGCTCCCGCCTCCACGGCTCTCGTGTCGTTACCGGTGGCGCTGACAACTGCGGTCACGCCGTTCATGATACCCTTGTTATGTGTTGCGCATCTGTAAGGATCCACTCTAGCGAATTCATATGCCTGTACAACGCCCTCAACAGTATCTTTTCCTATCTCTTCTTTGTGCCACACGGCTCTAGCTCTGGCAAGGCGGTGATCTGCCAGATTAGATAGTATCCTGAGGTAAACGTTCCCGCCGGTCAACCTTTCTATACGCGGTGCAAGAGCTTCAGCCATAGTGTTCACTGCATTGGCACCCATAGCGTCTCTGCAGTCAACCAGCAGATGAACTATCAGATACTTTCCGAACTCGCTGTTCAAGACCCTGCACCGGATATCTCTCACTCCTCCGCCGTGTTCGACCAGAACTGGGTCCTGCTCATCCGCATAATCCATCAATTCCTGCTTATTCTCCATGACTTTCATCTTGGCGGCGTGTGCATCGGAAAGTCCGGTCACCTGTATCTGGCTTATCATGACCGGTTCGGTAGTGGTCGCTTTAAAACCTCCACTCTCCCGGGCCAATTTAGCGCCGTAAGAGGCGGCGGCGACCACCGAAGACTCTTCGATCACCATCGGTATCAGGTAATCTTCATCGTTTATCAAGAAATTTGTCGCGAGTCCCACCGGCAGTTCGTAAGTACCTATAACGTTCTCTATCATCTGGTCCGCTTTTTCATTCGAAAGCCCCCTTTCGACTAGATGGTCGACGGCTTCATCTATCTCAGAATTTTTTTTCAGAAGCTCCAATCTTTCATCTAGACTTTTCTTGTGAAAACCTTCCAGCCGCGAAGTCTTTTCATCCATCTGTGATCTCTACTTGATTTAGCGAGATGATAATAAAATTTTGCCAAAAACGTCTCGGGCAAAAGATTTAATATCGTATCCCACTTTTCGATGAGTGATAATCATGATTAGGGAGTGCGAGGAACACGGTTATTATAGGGACGAAGAGTGCCCTGAATGCGGTGAAAGAGGAAAATTTATAATGAGTGATGAAGAGGGCAAAAATCTAGGTAAGACTACTGCTGGAGTTTTACGCCACTTTCCAGATAAGTATGGTCTAGAGATGGATGAAAGAGGATGGATAAGTCTAGAACACTTCGTAAAAGTACTAAGAAACAGGCAGAAAAGCTTCCATTGGCTTAGGCAATATCATGTCAAGGCACTGGCGGCAACGGACAAGAAAAATAGATATCAGTATGAAGATGGCCGCATAAGAGCCACTTACGGACATTCTATCGAAGTCGATCTTGATCTCCCTTCGGAAGATATACCTGAAACACTATATGCGCCGACGACCGAGAAGGAAGGCGAACTGTTACTGGAAGGCGGCTTAAGGCCGTCTGATAGGACTTATGTTCATCTAAGTGGAACTTATGAATCAGCGGTCGAAGCCGGGGCTGTCCGCAGCGACGAACCCGTCATACTCGAAGTCGATGCTAAGAATGCGATGGAAGACGACCATGTGATAATGAAAGCTGGAAAGGACGTATATATCGCCGAAGAGATAGAACCAGAATACCTGGAAAAATCTGAAAAACAACCCTCCGAAGAGGAAGTAGAACAGTTCTCCGAAGAGGATTGAATCTCTCAACGGATATATTTTTAATATCTTTTTACCCTTTATTCGGGATTTATCGTCACCACGTTATTGCCTCTGAGGACGATCGTTCCGATCCTCCTGTGTTTGTCTTCTTTTTTCTCCTCTGAATCTTCAAGGACTAGATTCATGTGATCGTCGTAACCGATCAACTTGCCCTCGATAGTGCTACCGTCTTTAAGCAGTAATTCGACCTTATCGTTCAAATGTTCGTTCAGGAAACCCGATGGCTTTACCATGCTACCACAACGGAGATTTCGCTTTACCTATTTTAAATGTTTGGTCAAATCTTTCAGTTCGCGCTCTATTTTATCCTTCATATCGGCCATATCGAGGCTGTCATAGATCATCAGCGCATTTTCTAGTCCCTCCTTAGCGTCTTCGTACATTTCTTTTTCAGCGTGTACAGAAGATAGAAGGTAAAACGCCTCGGCCTTCGACTGGCTCATATCCAGTTCATCGAAGATTTTCAGAGCCCTCCTGATCCTCTTCTCAGCTTCAAAAAGAGCTCCTTTCTCTATCATACATCTACCCAAGGCCATATTTGCACCCGCCTCTCCATGACGATCGCCTGAAGTTTCGAACAGTTCGGTAGCCTCTTTTAACTTATCTTCTCCTTTCTTGCTTTCGCTCTTTTCGATATAAAGTTCACCTAGATTGAACAGACTCCATGCTCTGTAAATCGGAAAAGAATTTTTCCTGCAAACTTCCTCAGATTTTTCAAAATACTCGATCGCTTCATCGGTTCTTTCCATATCGGACGATATCATGCCGATCTCCTGCAGCATGTTCACCCTTTCGAATTCAAGTCCCGCCTTTCCGAATGATCCCGCTGCCTTTTCATAATGCTTTAAAGCTTCCTCGAGATCATCTTTACCCGCGTAGACGTCTCCCATCTCTCTTTTAACGGCGGCTACCTTCTCATCCAGTCCGAGTTTTTTGAAACGATCATATCCTTCTTCCAGGTAAGTCAGTCCTTCTTCGGCCTCACCTTTCCTCCAAGCGACCATGCCGGCCAGTCTCATGCCATCCCCGATCGATGCTTCTCCATCGATCTTTTCCGCAAGAGATAGGATCCTCTTAGCGTTCTCTTCCGCACTTTCGAGATCATCTACCATGAGAAAGAATTCTGCCTGGATTATCAAAGATTCCGCCATCATCCGTTCGTTATCCATCTCCTCGCTGAGACCCGTTAATCTATCAAGGTACTTTTCAGCCTCTTCCAGTTGATTCAAGTTCATGCAGATATCGCTGAGTTCCTTGAGCGTCTCGAACTCATTTCTCGAGCGTATCTTACTTTTTTGCTTACTCGTTAAATCTTCTAGACGTTCCAACATGATCTTCTTCTTCAACCTATCGACGACGTTTTCGGCCTTCTCTATCCCCATCTCGCCTTTTACTCTTTCAAAGACGAAGTCTTCGAACTCGTCAAGGTGTTCTTCGATCTCCAAATGTCTTTTGTCTATCTTGTCAAAAAACTCATCCAATATCTCTTCACCCTTGTCGCCCAGTTCAAGTTTTATAGTGCTCGACAGGACTGATCCATCGATCGCCATCTTATCAACTTCTGATTTTCAAGGTATGTCAGATGTATACCGTGATATCTCTCAGATCTTTAAAGCATGTCTTCAAAATCTTCGACAAGTTCAGGATATTTCTCTCCGACCGCGACCAATATAGCTTCAGTACTCATCTCCTCTATCTTCTTTTCTGAGAGAGCATCTATAACCTTGTTGAACTGCTCGTCGGAAAGCTGTACAGCCTTCTCCTTCGCCATATAGTTTCTCCAGAGCTTATCTTCTAACCTGTCTCTCCATCTTTCTTCGTAATCGTTCAGGAATTCTTCCGACACATCGCCATGTTCTATAGCTTCTCCTGCTACTTCACCGGCTATCTTTGCCTGTTTCATACCGTTCGCTATCCCGCCGCCTGTTATCGGATCGACGATGCGGGCTGCATCACCTACCAACATCATACCGTCAGTGATGATCTTCTCAGGAGGATGACTGACTCCTACACCTCCGGAGACCATATCCACAGTTTCGCCCTTTTTAAGCCACTCATTTTTTTCTATGAAATCATCTAGATAGTCTTTTGCGGTCTTAGTTCCGTTCAACTTCGATAGCTGTATGCCTAATCCAACGTTTGCGGTATCCTCGCTTTTGGGGAATATCCATAGGTATCCTCCCGGTGCAACGCTTCCAAGGAAAAAGTGAGTGTGTTCAGCGTCAAAATCGATATCACTCATCCTGTACTGAAAACAACTCATCACGTCTTTAGGGGGTAAAACATCGTAGATGCCGGCCCATCTCCCTATCTGAGATTCGAAGCCGTCAGCACCGATAATCAGGTCAGCGTGTATCTCAAATTTAGTACCCATCCTCTTTGCTTTCACGCCTTTGACCTGTCCGTCTTCTTTGATAACGTCGACGGCTGAGGTCTTCAACATGTAATCGACCCCTTCTCTCCCTGCTAGAACTGCCATCTCTTTGTCAAAAGTGTCTCTTTCGATCACCCCGCCGACTTCGTCACCGGCTATATCTTTACCGATCTTAACTTTTTTACCGTCCGGTGAGTATATCTTAGCACCAACAACTTTCTTGCTTACGAAATGTTCACTTCTATCTATCTCAAGTTCATCGAGCCAAGACAGCGATATCCCTTCAGCACATCTAACTGGTGAACCGATCTCCTGCCTTTTTTCGATCACGAGCACACTTCCAGAACAATTTTTAGCCGCAAATCGGGCCGCTGTACTTCCTATCGGCCCCCCGCCTACTACTAGAACATCATAGCTAATGACTTCGCCTTCTTTTGGATCCATTCAATCACCTCTTAGTCCAAGTGTTTCGGTCGGGCACATCTTCACACAGATACCGCAGTCGATGCATGTTTCATCGACTTCTAGTATGAATTCCTTCAAAAAAAGACTGTTTTCTGGACAAATGCCCACACATCCTCCGCAGTGCATGCATCTTTCATGATCTATATTTACTGTCATTCTTCCTCCCTCCATTCCTCGAGAGGAACGGAAAATTTCTTTTCCACTTCTTCTCTATAAGTCGGTCCTCCGTTGTAAGCGCAGAACGGTATTATCCTACCGTCGGGAGTAGCGTAGTGTATCACACAGCGCTTCAATCTCTCTAGATCGTAGTTGTAATCGTCCTGGAAGTGCATACCTCCGATGAACATGGTTCGCCAGGCGAATTTACCCACTGAATCCTTTGTACCTTCTGAGACAATATCTTCCATTATCTCGGGTATTGTCACACCCCCGGGCAGTTTTTCATCTTTCACGTACTCTCCAAAGTGCTTCTGGAAGTTCTTGACCATGCTCTTTCTCTTGCTTTCCTCGCTCTTCAGTTTGCTACCTATCTTTACTGCGGCTTTTTTCATGAACGTGTCCCATTCTTTGGCCTTCTCTCTCATCGCGTTCATGAGACCTTCGACGTTTAGAAAATCGGTTATCGGTCTTACTGTACCGTCATCGCCTATCACGAGGTATGAAGCGGTGCCGCAGTGCGGATGCGAAGTGAAAGCGATCTGAGGTTCGTCTTTTATCACTGAAACAAGTTTAGAGATCCCCGTTACGAATGGAACGGGGTAAAAGTCTTCTTTTTCTAGATATCCTGTCTGCTCCTCCAGATCTTTTGCTAGGTCTGGAAGCGTGTAGCGCTGCTTTTGTCTTTCTTCTTTGGAGATACGACCGGTGAAAGCTACAGGCTGATAATTCACTCCTCGGACCACGTCTCTGTTCTTTATCGCAAAGTCAAGAATAGGTCCGACCTGGTCGTCGTTAATAGTGTTGACTATGGTCGGAACAAGGACAGTAGCGAGAGGTCTTGGTTCGGTCTTTCTGCAGTTCTCTATCACCTGTTTTTTGACTCCCAAAAGATCCTTCCCTCTGGCCTGAACGTAATTCTCTTTTTTCATACCATCGAATTGAAGGTATACTGTATGAAGGCCGGCTTCGACACACTTTTTCGCGAAGTCTTCATCTTTCGCTAACTTGATACCGTTGGTTGCTATCTGTATCTGTGAAAAACCCATGTCGTTGGTTTTCTTTATTATCTTGAAGAAATCAGGGTGAACGGTCGGCTCTCCTCCGGAGAACTGAACCGCAGTAGTCGGTACAGGTTTTTCCTCTCTCAAAGTCTCCAGCATATCTACGACCTGATCGAAGGAAGGCTGGTAAACATAGCCCTGCTGGTTCGCATTGGCGAAACATATAGGACAGTTAAGATTACACCTGTTGGTAAGATCTACGTTAGCGAGACAGGTATGGCTCAAGTGCTTATCGCATAAGCCGCAGCTGTCAGGACACACGGTATCTTCATCAAAGTAAGGGTTATCCACCCCGGTACCATCCACGGTCCATCTTTCAGCCTCTTTGTACATCTCGACATCGGACCAATAAATACTCTCGAAGTGACCGTGTTCGTCGCATTCTTTTTTCATCATCACCTTCCCATCCTCTTCGACGATATCGGCAGCTATTACTTTTTTACACTCAGGACAGATCGATGCTGTCTTCTTAGGTAGACCTTTATCTAAAGAGGTTTCTTGAATCACCATATTATCATTTCGTTTACAGAAAACGGGAACTATTAAATATTTTGTAGCGCATATCGCTAATAGATGGATGAAATAGCAGAAGAGCTTGTCGAACTCA
Organism: Thermoplasmata archaeon; assembly: GCA_019594195.1. Next base: position 8,080 of record JAFDTP010000038.1, on the reverse strand, counting down.
AAGAGGAGTACGAATATATAAGCGAAGGTCTGCAAAAATTTGGTCTGACTGAATACCAGGCAAAAACTTACACCGCACTGGTCGCTCACGGTGTAGCGGATGCCGAAACAATAGCTTCCTCCGCAAATCTTCCCCGGACTTCAGTATACAAATCTTTAGACTCTCTACATGATATGGGTTATGTTGTCGTCAGTGAAGGTAGGCCTAAAGTTTTCAAACCTGCTGAACCACTAGAGATAAAAAGTCGTCTTTCGAGAGAACTCGACAATATATTTGGAAGATTAAATACCATCTCCGAGATGCTCACCGAGAAAGGTGAGCCTCAGCTGGTTTACACTATAAATGGCAAAGATAGTGTTTTAGATAAGATAGGCGAGATCATCAATAGAACTGAAGAGAAGATAATATTGTCCTCTCCAAACTTCTCGATTATTCTAGACCGCCACGAGAAAGAACTTGAATCAGCTGATAAAAGGGGTGTAGAGATCATCGTTATAACAACTACTAGAGAGAGAGTTTACAAAGAGGCTGAGGTGAGAAGAAAGGACAGGTTGATCGCTACGGACCTGATCAGCGACGGGAAAAGAGCTTTACTAGCCTCTCCTGGTTTTGAAGCGTGTGGTTATACGAACAATCCCTCACTTGCAAAGCATCTGGCGAATTTCATGGACATTTTGATGGATAGATCCTGATCTGCCTATGAAAAGATTTTTAATTTTAGGATATCTTTAGTCGTAAGATGCTTGATTTCAATATTCAGACCGAGACCGCAAATTTTTACGACCCATCTGATGAAGAGGTACGAGACATCGAGATCGAGATAAGAGAGGATCCTCTGACCGGAAAGACATCTAGGATACTTAGTAAACCTCTAGAAATATCTGAAGATCCCGATATGAGCGACGTCGAAAAGAAGGGATTCTGTCCTTTCTGTCCGGAAAACATCGACGATGTAGGGGCGAGAGATACTAAAATCCTTTCTGGAGAGAAGTTGGAGCGGAATGAAGCGGTACTTCTCGCCAACGTGACTCCGTACTCTGAACATTCTTTGGTGATCAAACTGACAGAAGAACATTATCTTCCGCTGGACGAGTTCCGGGAGGAACATTTCTTCGATGGTCTCAAACTAGCTCTAGCATATCTAAAAAAGATGGATCTTGAAAGTGATATATCACCAGCTTTGATAATGAACTATCTGAAACCGGCGGGAAGTTCTGTTATCCATCCGCACATGCAGATGTTGGTTTCTAAAAGTTCGATGGATTATCAAAGAAGGATCATCGAGAGTGCTGAAAGATTTTACAAAGAAAAAGATGAAAACTACTGGCATAGTCTTCTTCAAAAGGAGAAAGATGGGAAGAGATGGGTAGGAAAAACAGGAGATCTTAATTGGATAACAGCTTATGCTCCAAGAGGTTTTGAACATGTCAAAGGTATAGCATTAGAACACTTCATCGAGTTTGACGACCAACGGTTGAAGGACCTTTCCCAAGGTATCATCGAAGTTTTGAAAGGTTACAATGATCTAGACCGTAACACTTTCAACTTTTCGATTTTCATCCCACCTTTGAATGGAAAAGAAAGATTCGCTACTGTTATTGATATGATAACGAGAACGAACCTAGATAGATTCTACAGAGCCGATGATTTTGCGATGCCGAAGTTGATGGACGAGCCCTACTGTAATCGTACACCGGAAGATCTAGCCGAAAAGATGAAATCACGTTTCTGAGATAAATGAGTGTCGGGGACGGGGTTTTTGTAGAGAAAACTCACTACGTTCGTTTTCCAACAACTCTTCAATCACGGATTGACTCGTGAACCTCAGATTCAAACCCCTTACTCTCTAAAACAAAAAGTGTCGGGGACGGGGTTTGAACCCGCGACCTCTAGATGTCTCAGGTCCGCTCATGGGGAGCGAGATTTCCCTATGAGTCTAGCGCTCCACCAGGCTGAGCTACCCCGACAAAAATGAAATCAGGCTCTCATTCGTGGAGAGCCTCGTATATCCTTTCTGAAACAGCTTCTCCTATGCCCTTAACGTCAGTGAGTTCTTCTTTTGAGGCGTCCTTCAATTGCTGGAATGTGAGGAATCCTCCTTCATAGAGTTTCTCAGCTATCGTCGGACCGATGCCTTCGATATCCTGGAACTGGTCCACTACTTCGGGTTTGCTCGGCATCTTTTCTTCTTCCTCTTCTTCTTCTTCAGCTTCCTCGGTTTCCTCTTCTTCTGTTTCTTCCTCTTCTTCTTCCATCTCTTCTTCAGTGATGATCTTAACGTCGAGTTCTTCCTGTTCAGGAACCGAGACTACCTCTGACTTCCATATCTCTACCTGTTTCAAAGGATACACGCTCTTGCATTCGTTAGCGAGTTTTTTCGCCAAGTCGCCGAAAAGCATCTTTTCAGCAAACTCTCCCAATCTAGAGTCATTTGCTATCTCATCGACCACTTCGCGCTGTTTCTTTCTCAATGAGCGCTTGACAGACGAGTTGATCCTTTTACTAGTGATAGAAAGAGGCTTTACTTTGATCTTGTAACCTTCTTTAGTGGTGACGGTGAAAACGGCCTCTATCTTCGATCGCCTTCTCCTGGTCATCCTTCTTATATAGTCCGTAGTCATCTCGTGACCTACGAACCTGGTCTTACACTCTCCACCTCTTATACCGTTTATCTTGAGTTTAGCTTTTATATGAGTTCTAGAAAAATCTCCGGTAAGGTCCTGAAGACTGGTCTCCGTTACTCTGCCGAGAAGTGATTCTGGGTCTGAAGATACTGTCTCTCCGACGACTGCTCCGTCAAAGATATCTGGAGCGACTATCCTGTACCAACTCTTACTTTTCCATTTATCCTTTACACGTCTACCTGCACGCCTGGATTTTTTAGCCATCGTTTTCACTTGATACTTTGAGATTTATAGATGTTATAACTACTTTTTGGTTTAAACACCGGTTTTATCGTTCTTTACACCCTTGATATAAGGGATACAAAAATAATCGATTCAAAATAAATAAAATCTTCATCTTTCGAGATCGCCTTTTTGAACTTTTTCATCCTCTCTTTTTAGGATTTATCTTTAACTTCATCGACTCTTCAAATCTTAAGAGATGTCTGATAGACAGCGGACACAGATATCTTCACTTTCGACAGATGGTTTCTCAAACTTTTTTCGATCTTTCAAAATATCTCAGAGATCGTCCGCACCATCTCATCCTCTTTCTAGAAGTCTCTTTAGAACTCACAGCAACTCTACACCATCAGGCATATCACCGAAGTAACTTTTGAACTCTTCAGGCCAATCTTTTGGTTCTAGACCTTTCTGTGCCAAGAAGGCTGTAGCCCATCTTTCGATACCGATACCGGTGCACCCAGACAGTAATTCTTCGGTCTGACTCTTGATATTGAATGTTTCAGTGTACTTTCTGAATATGGAAAGATTTCCAAATTCTAACCATTCACTGCTCTTTCTGTCTCCTCTATATGGAAGATAGGCCTCGAAATCCACCGTACCCAGATCGGTTTCTTCTTCTTCATGCTTACCTCCAGCCTGCTGAAGATAGAAAGGCTCGACTTTTGCCATCCTCCATTCGATATCTAGAACATTCTCGAAAACGTGTTTGTATCTATCGATAAGTTCCTTCTTCAGATCCACTAGCTGCTCTTTCGTACCGATATATACGGGCTCTACTCGATGGAATTCATCAACCCTTTCTATTCCGTGGCGACCGCCGGATTCATACCTTGCGCTTGGAACGGTACTTTCGTACAGCAGAAGTGGCAAACGATCGTCGCTTATCGTTTCATTCCTTAAAGACCAATATATTACGGGGCATTGTGCATAACAAAAACCGGCCTTCGGTGTTTCCGTCATCTCGTCGAGTTTTTCCGAAGGGACTTCCTGGGTTATTTTGATCTCGTCTATGATATCTTCCCATTCTTCTGGATTTCTAGTAGATGGTTCTGAGATGTAATAAGCCTCGTTCGGTATTCCTTCCATGTGTCCGGTATCTATCCAAACTTCGAATGGGACCATCACAGATTCCATAACCTCTTGGAATCCTAGAGGCTTCAAAACTTCTTTCACCGCTATTTTTTCTAAAGTTTTCAGGATCTTCGCGGCTTTGGGTCTATAAAACCATTTGCCTTTCGTCGGTCCCCTTTTTATCCAACCTTTTTCCTCCATGACCTCTGTTGGATCTTCATCCCAGACCATCTCTTTTTCTTCCGACTGCTCAAGGAGCTCCCACTGTTCTTCCTTACCCTCGTAATATTGAGCTTCGACTTTTTCTTCTATCCTGTTTAAAATCCTGTCTACATAATTTTTAGAGAGCTGCTCTTCCGTCAGACCCGAGATATTTATTTTGCAAATCTCACCTTCTAATCGGATGTCATCGACAAAAGGCAGAGAGATATCGTGCTTCGCTTCTCTCTCTAACTCGAACTCTATAGTATAATCATCAACACCTATTTTTCGGATCCCAACGTGATATTCAGGTCCCATCTTTTCATTCAGCTTCTTTTTCAATCTCAGGATACCGTCGTGGGCTCTGACGTATCTATCGGATTCGATGATAAGGTGCAGCATATCTTCATCTACGGAGTAGTCCAGTACTCTAGCTCCGCTGTCATCGACATCTTTAGGCGCTCCACGTTTTAACAGATCGGAATTAGCGTTGGATATTATTTGGTCTATATCTTCTACTGCATCTTCGATTTTGCCGCTGAAAGTCAAAGTAGCCTCGAGTTCAAATCTCATCTTTCCGAAGCGATATCTAAAGGGGAAGTATAAATATTTTTGATACCTGATTGCTCTTCGAAACATTTAATACCGTCGTAGCCATACTAAAATAGGGTAGGAAGAAATGGAAGAATATGAAGGGTTTAGGGCTTCTGAAGTCTTCGTGAAGAACGTTATGTCCGAGAACCCCTTGATCATCAAGGAGGATGAGGACGTCAGGACAGCCGCCAACTTGATGAGTGAGGCAAGGACTGGAAGCTTGATCGTCCTTGACGCAGAAGGGGGACTCTCTGGTATCTTGACCGAGATGGATATAGTTGAAAAACTCGTGTCCGATGGATTGAATCCTGATAAAGTGATCGTCAAAGATATAATGTCTTCGCCGGTCTACACCATCGAGGGTGATAAACCGATGAAAGAGGCCGCCGAGATGATGGCCGAGCTTGAGATAAGGAGATTACCGGTGGTTGAAGGAGAAGAGATGGTGGGCATCATAACCGAAAATGACATACTCGAGATATCACCTACACTGATTGATATCACTAGGGAGTACAAAAAGATAAAAGAGTACAGGGAAAAAGAGGAGTTCTATAGAGATTACGATAGGATGATAAAAAAAGAGACTTCTGGTTACTGTGAAAGCTGTGGTGTTTACTCGGACCAACTGAAAATCCAGAGCGGCCAGCTATTATGTCCGGAATGTGAATGAATATATATAAAAAAAAACGGACCTCAAAATTAAATAGCCCCCTTTCTATACCTATGCTGACGCGAACTTCATCCTAACATGATCCGGATCAAAGTCAAAAGATCTGAAAGATATCTACAAAATAACTTGGACTGATAGCATGGAAAAGAGGATAAAAAAGATATTTGACAACCTTAGAAGAGAGGGAGTCGTAGGTTTGGCAGCCGTAGATAAAGAGGGAGAGGTGATCGCATCCGATCTTCCTCCCACGGCTCATGTAGAAACATTTGGTATAATGACCGCTACAGTGATAGGAGCTTCCAGCAGTGCTAACTCTGAATTGGACCGAGGGAGCGTAAAGATCACAACGATCGATTCTGGAAAGGGAAAGATCATACTAGCCAATACCATTGGCGATCTGATAATCTGTGTCGTTACAGATCGGTCATTGGATCATCAAGAGATGTATTCTGATATCCATTCCGCAGTCGATAAGATAAATGAATTTTTCTAATCTTTTAGATGATCGATTATCTGACGTATAACTTTTTCTGAAGTCTGTTCTTTTACTTCTCTTCTATCCCCCGGAAATCTAAATTGTTCAGATACCGTTCTCTCATCGGTAGAGAATCCTATATGAACGGTACCTATGGGTTTTTCCTTGCTCCCACCTCCGGGTCCAGCTATACCAGTTGAAGAAATACCTATATCGCTATCTCTATCCTCCCTGACACCTTCAGCCATCTGCCTTGCCACTTCGCCACTCACTGCCCCTTTTTCCTCTATGACCTTTTCATCCACATCTAACAATTCTACCTTGGAATCGTTGCTGTAGGTCACGAAGCCGGCGATAAAATAATCCGAAGACCCGGGAACGGAAGTCAATCTGTCGGATATCAGTCCTCCGGTACACGATTCGGCTGCGGCTATAGTTTTTTCATTTTTGGTGAGTAGATGTGCAGCATTCTTTTCCGTATCAGAATCAAGGTCTATCCTAGGTTTCAATCTCTCATCCATGTCGATTTCACCCAAATAATCTTTCACTTTTTCAGGTACTAGATCTTCCCATCTCTTACCTTCTTTTATCCTTTTCCTTATCTCGGTCCCTGATAGGTTTTCTCTATCTACCTGCTCTATAGAACCGGTTTCATACCCTATACGGTCGAAAAGATCCAGAACGACTTCTGAATTGCCATAAACCTTTTCGAAAGGAGGGAGTATCGTTTCCACATAATAGCCCCATGCCGGATGGCAGTTCAAGTCCGGTATGGGATATATGTCTACAGACTCGAAATCCCTGCCTTCAAGGACTTCCTGGATCATCGTGATCCTTTCGCCACCGGATAAAGGATTGTTGATCGTACGCTCTTCCTGCGCGCTGCCGATCCCTATGATCAAAGAGTCGCATTCATCCATTATCTGATCGACAGCTTCTAGATGTCCGTTATGGAACGGCTGAAATCTCCCTATGAAGAGTCCTTTCATTGTGATCCTTGAAAAGATCAAACTTGTAATAAATATTGCGCCATTTCAGATACCTTTATATATCAAGGCCCCAATTTGATAACGCAGTAATACGATTTTCCGTGGAGAGTCTATCGACGACTGTCGTTTGACTTGGAAAAGATTTGATTATTGTGAATGCGGGGTATATAGGACTGAAGAAAGAAACGATTTCATCGGACTCCTATGAGGATATACGGTGATCTTGGTCTTGGATTTCCCGCTTTGATATAAGGAGGTAGAATACTATGAAGTTAGTCGATGAAAAGAATATAGGTGACAATGTAAACGAAGAGATCGAATTGATAAGAGAGAGGGTCTTTAGCGGACCGAATGTCCATGCACTCTTTCCCGTTATCGAAGCACATGTTGACCTTGGCGAATGGGTCGAAACCCCTTCTAACGAAGGATTCGCAAGAAAGCTGCTCGAACTCCTTCCGGAACTCAAGAAGCACACCTGTTCGAGAGGTTATGAAGGAGGCTTTGTCGAGAGATTGAACGAGGGTACTTATCCCGCACATATAGTAGAGCACATAGCACTATCCATACAGAATACCGTTGGCTCTGACATATCTTTTGGTAAGAGCAGGAGATCGGAGGGAAGCGTTTACAAGGTCGTGATATCTTACGAGTATTCCTCTCTAGCCTCGTTCGCACTAGAGGAAGCCATAAAATTGGTCAATAAGCTTTTGAGTGGGGAGGAAAATCTGAGAAGTTTCATGGATGATGTTTTAGAAGAGGCTAGAGAACTATTCTTAAAAGAGAAGAAAGGCCCCAGCACCAAGGCGATCTTAGATGCCGCTGAAAAGAGAGATATACCTTATAAGAGAGCTAACGAAGAATACAGTTTGTTCTCACTGGGCTGGGGAAAGAATAAAAAGATGATTTGGGGACCGGAAACTTCTGAAACCTCTTTGATAGGTACGGAGATAGCTCAGGAGAAGGACATCTGCAAGGATTTTCTATATGAACACGGTTTACCAGTTCCGAGAGGTGAGGTGGCGAGTTCATTGAAAGAGGCGTTGGACATAGCCGAATATATCGGTTATCCAGTGGTCATAAAACCGGTGAGCGGGAACCACGGTGATGGTGTTTTCGTCAACCTAAAAAATCCTGATGAATTGGCCGACGCCTATTCTCTAGCTAAGGAGTA
>JAFDTP010000134.1 GCA_019594195.1 Thermoplasmata archaeon | reverse complement strand
TCAGTGTTCAAAGCCGTACCAGAGATCTTCTAGATCAACCAGCGATAAATCATCTTCAGCTAGAGAATACAGATCTTCATCAAAACCTGACCTTGAAAAAAGTATGTATTCTACTTGTCTGTCATCGTTCTTCCATCTTACCTTTTCCTCTTTTTCCTTCAATTTGTGATACAGCCCCTGTCCAACGGTTTTTTTGCTCCACTTACATTCTCCCAACAGCATCTTATCTTTTTCTTCATTCAGTCCCACTACGTCGATCTCATTTTCCTTATACCACCATTTTCCTACCTTATCGTAGTCACGATTTTTTTTCACATACATATCACAGACTTCTTCGAAAACAGGTCCCATGAAATGATCATAGTCTTTCTTAACCTTTTTTACTATATTCTTGGAATTCTCTTCGATGTTGCCTTGATTGGGATAAACGAATGACAGCCAAAATCTGAAGTAATTGTCCGTCACCCTGTAATGAAAATTCTTTTTCTTTGCCGATTCGGTGACAGGGTATTCTCTTTCTATTATCTCCAACCGCTCTAGGACATTCAGGTATTTGTTCACATTTGTAACAGAGACGTGACTCTCGGAAGAGATCTCACTTAACTTCGTAGCTCCATCGATTATAGCCTTTATCATGTTGAAATAAACATTTGGTTTTCTCAGTTCTTCCCTTAGAAGTATCTCAGCTTCCTCATAAAGGATGTTCAAGTTGTTAAAAAAGGTAGTCTCGATGTTTTTGAAGAACCCTTTTTCTTTGTCAAATTCCTTCAAATAGAATGGTATGCCGCCTAGGGCGCCATATGTTCTGATCAGATCTTCATAAGAGTACGACGGTAGGAAATTTTTCAGCGCAGAGATGGGCATCTCATTCAATTTCAGTTGTCCAGTCCTTCTTCCATATATGGGGCTTTTATAGTTCAATACCTCGGTCTCCATCATCCCTATGGAAGAACCTGTCAATACCAAGAATATGTTTTCTTCCTTCAGTCTCTCGTCCCAAAGGTGCTGCATCTCCGATAAGATACTCTTGTTCTCCTCTATCCAATACGGGAATTCGTCGATGATGAAAACGAACTTATCTTCAAATTCTATCCTGTCGATAACGTTTTTAAAGAATCCATCAAGATCTTCACTTTTTTCGATGAAAATGTCAAATTCCTCGGAAAAAGATTCCCTCAACCGTTCTAGTTCGAGCGAGAGGTCTTGTCTTTTAGCGAGAAAGTAAAAGCTCGGTTTCGATTCGGCGAACTTTTTTGCTAGGGTCGTTTTTCCGATCCTTCTGCGGCCGTAAAGTATGAAAAGTCCAGCTCTCTTCTTTTTGTATTGATCGTCAAGACCCGAGAGTTCTAGATCCCTATCAACGAATGTTAGTAACATAATACTAAGTAATACAATACTATATTAAAAGATTTACGGTCTATACCGTGATATATGAAACATATAGTAGCTTCATATGTGTTGGTTTCTCTCTTGGTATAATGATCTCTACATGCTGAGAGGGATCCAAAAGAGGATGTGGTTGGATGGAGAAGAGTTCGAGGAGGATGTGTTAATGGGGGTTTGAAGAGATGAGAGGGGTTACGACGACCACTTCTCCGCCCTAGTGAGCGCTGCCCGTGAAAGTCTGTTAATATAATAACAGGAATCAGACTAAAGCATGATCTTGTATTAGATAGCCGGTAGAACATAGCTCAGTTGCTCATTATATCTTCTAGATCGAACAGGTGAAGGTCCTCTTCCTCGAGATCTACGACATCTTTGCCCACTATCACATAAGAGACCTTTTTACCATCATCGAATAGAGTTATTTTATCCTTTAATCAATGCATCAACACATAATACAAAACTGATCTTTCTTCACGAGGTATAGGTTAGTTTTTTATATTTGGCTCATATTCATAAAACGAGTGACCATCGATGAAATGGGGAGACGATGATCTTGATCGCATACTTAGTTTTTGCTTAGTTTTTCTTCTTTTGGTATCTACCATGTTTTCTACTGTTGTTGCATCTTCTCAGTCTTCAGTTGAAGATTCTGATGATTTGCAGACACAAGTTGATTTTTTAAATGAAAGTACGATCCATGATCCAGATAGTAATTCCGTGAAAAATTCCTCCTATAATACTTCAGGGAGACAAGATGTAGAGGTCATGATCGTGTATACCTCCGCAGCCAGTAACTGGTCTTCTAACAACGATGGAGGCATAGAAAATACGATCGGTGAAGCTATGGATAACATAAATACAGCGATGGAGAACAGTGAGATCGATTTAGATATAAATCTAGTGCATTCGGATGAAGTGAACTATACTGAGACTGGTGATGATCTTGAAAAGGATATCAGGAGATTAGCGGATTCGAACGACGGTTACATGGAGGAGGTCCATGATTGGCGTGATTACTATGGGGCGGATTTGGTATCACTTTTCGTGAAAAGAGAGGAGGATAGTCCGGAAAGAGGTGTAGCGACTGCCCCTCATGAAGAAAGACATCTCCACCCGAGATACGGTTTTTCAGTTGTAAGCGTACAAAGTTTTCAGGACCCATCAGTTTATGTGTTCACTCACGAGATCGGTCACAACTTTGGGGCGGGCCATGCAAAAGATCAGATCATGGCACCGGGCCCCCAACTCTATGACTACTCAGCAGGATGGAGTTGGAATGGATATCAGTCTGTGATGACATACAAGATGGTCGGTGATTATGAGTCAGTTCTACACTTCTCCAATCCTGACGTCTATCATGAAGGCGATCCCACCGGCTGTCCTGAAGATGGCGACAATGCAAGAACTATTCGTGAAACGAAAGGTATGATATCAGATTACCAGGAACCGACACCTCAGATAGAATTGCTTTCTCCTACCGGTGGAGAGGGATGGTACGGGGGTGCTGAGTACGATATCGAATGGGAAACAGTCTCTGGAGATAATGATGTAGATGGTGTCGATCTTTCATACAGTACGGACGGCGGTATAACTTGGAAAAGCATAGCCGAGGGAGTACCGGATACGGGAAATCACACATGGGAAGTACCTGAAGAGGCCAATTCGAACGCACTGATAAAAGCTGAAGCTTTTGATACCGCTGGATTCAGTAGAGAAGATACCAGTAACTATGAATTTGAGATCTTGGAAGATTCTTCTCCTCCAAATCTCGAGATCATCGAGCCCATGGACGGGAAAACTTTCGAGATGGATGAAGAACTCAATGTTACCATAGAATGGACCGGGAGTGACGATCATTCCGGTTTGGATTACTTCGAGATCAATATCGATGAGGGGAGATGGATCGAAGTCGGTGACTCTACTAATCACACCTTAGAAGATTTAGAAGAAGGTGAATATGAGGTGACCGTTAGAGCGGTAGACAGAGTCGGTAACATCGCCACCGAAAGTATAGAATTTGAAGTCAGGACTCCCATCTTTGTTATGTTTGTAGACCTAGTTGAAAGATATCTATGGATATTCTTCTTTTTATATGCAGTGGCTACTTTAGTGGTATTTATATCGATCAAAAGAGATCGAAGGAGACGAAATTCAGGTGCAGGTAACACCTACAACCTTGCCCTAAAAGATATAGCGGAATGTGGTAAATGTGGAACCGCTATCCCGGGTTATCTTTCAGAATGTCCAAAGTGCGGAGTCGAATTTTCTGACGTGGTCCAATGTAAGAACTGCGGCTCTGAGATATACGATGATGTGGATGAATGCCCTGAATGCGGAGCCTATTTTTACCTAGAAGATGACACTTTCAGGTGATGATCTTTTTTGTAGAGTTAGGTTTCTGGTAGTTCTTCACCACATTTCGGGCAATAGTGAAAACTATCTCTTATATCATAACCGCAGTAAGGGCAGTATCTATACTCGTAATTTTGTGTCTTTAGCTTTG
>JAFDTP010000066.1 GCA_019594195.1 Thermoplasmata archaeon | reverse complement strand
TCGTAATATATGTCCATCCTTTCGGACTTGTAGTAGGTCTCGTGCCATTCAACATTCAGCCATTCTAAACCTTCTTTGATCATATCATATGCTTCGGGTAGAAGTCTTTTTGTTTCAGAGCCGATGGTGTCGTCATAGAAAAGGACCAATCTTCCATCGTTCCTTTTCACGTATTCATCATTGAGTATGACCATCCTAGCATTGCCTATATGTAAGGGTCCCGAGGGATAAGGAGCCATCCTCATCTTTACGGTCTCAGCTTCGATCTCAGGGAGTTTGTCTTCCTCTTCTTCCTCTTCCTTTTCAAAAAATTCAGGCATCTCCTTTTCCAATTCAGCTCTCTGTTCATCCAAAGACAGTTCATTGACCTGACCAACGATCTCGTTCACCAACTCCTTAGTACCTTCTGGATCTTCCCTACATTCTTCGACTTCACCCATTACCTTACCCATGACTGGACCTACCGTGGCTTCACCTTCGAACATGACCGCGTTTCTTAGAGCGAACTTCCTGATAATTTCTCTTTTCTCGTCGGACATAGTGGTTGAATAAAAAAGATAGGTATATGGGTTTTTGCCCTTGTTAAGGTAGTGCTGTCGGATTTTTTATGATTCAATTTTGTTTAATCCGCCTACACAGTTTACACAGACTTATTATAACCATACTAGCTATCAACGAAAAGCTCGTGAATCCGGGTGTATTATTCTCGTCCTGATCTCCAGTAATTTTGTCCGATTCGTTATCATCGTTTCCGCTATCTAATTCAACCACGGTTATTTTAATAGTATCCGTATCGGTATTACCCGCTTCATCCGTGACAATTAATTCTACAGTGTAGTTACCTTTTTCTGCGTAAGAGTAATTGATCTGTTCACCTTTTTCGCTATCTCCATTACCTAAATCCCACTCGTAACTCGCGATGCGGACGTTATCAAAGGAGTTCGAGGCACTTAATATGAATTGCTCATCTACTTCAACATTCTTATTATCTCCAGCATCTGCTGTTGGACCTGTCATGTCTTTTACGATGATGGTCACCGTGTCGGTGACGGAGTCGCCGTTCTCGTTGGTAACTGTTAATTTTATGGAGTAATTGCCCGGGTTACTGTAAGTATAGTTGATTTTCTCACCCGTTTTATTATCCCCATTGCCCATATTCCATTCGTAACTTGCTATATCTGCGTTATCATAAGAGGTAGAAGCGTTTAAACTGAACTCTTCACCTATCCCTACCGTTTTATTATTTCCCGCATCGGCCTTGAGTTTTTCTGAATCCATGGTTTCGAAAGACCAAGTAGGGGATAGTGATCCTGTTTTACCGTCTTCAGCGTAAGCGAACCATTCAAAGGTTTTGCCGGCGGATAAATTAGACAATTTTATTGAAGCCGTACCGCCGTTGGGAACGTCATAATCCGTAGAAATTTTTATATTTTCATTAGCGTCGTAAAACGTTACATTCATGGAATCCCCGTTGAAATCGTACACATCTACTTTCAAGGTTGGATTGGTACTCACCTCTTCAGATTCGTCAACCGGGGAGGGATTTTTTGGAGGGAATGGAGCCCAATTCGATTCATCAACATCAACTTCAGTCAAAAACGGATAGCCTCCGTTGGTATTTTCATCGATATCCCAAATATCTTCGCTTTTGTCGTCACCGTTGGGATCATCTACGAAATCCCAGGCTTCTTGCAATCCTTCTTTGGATTCGTCAGTAAAAGTACTGACATCTTTCATTTCTTCGGTAGTTTTGCCCGTCCCGGCTGAACTTTCCTCTTGTCCGGTGGTGATAACATCCCAAAAAGAATCGCTCGCTGATCCTGTAAATAATTGGTATCCTACCAGTCCTCCAACGGATAAATCGCCACTAGTTTTTCCCATGGCGTAAGAATCGATTATTTTGCCGTATTCATTACCTCCGACTAAACCACCGACTTTATTGTTCCCATTCACTGTAGCCAGAGAATAAGAGTTATTCACCGTGCCGCCCTTGTTGTTTCCGACGAGGCCACCGATGTATTCACCGTCAATTGAGCTTTTTATAGTTCCTTTGGCATAGCATTTCTTTATCGTTCCTTGATCATTAAACCCTGCGATTCCGCCGACATTCTTATAGCCTTTAATCTCGGCGTCTGCAAGAGCTACCTTTTTAACGGAACCACTTTCACCTATTTTGCCAAAAAGTCCAATATCGTCTCCGTGGCCTTGATAAATGTACAGGTCAGTGATTTTAAAGCCCTTTCCATCGAATCCACCATCGAATTCATTCTCATCGTTACCTATCGGCGTGAATCCATTCCCGTCGTTCCATTCGCTTGTTTTGCTAGCATTGATATCGTCGATCAGCTCGTAGTGAGCACTTAAGTTTTCGTTCATTTTCTGCAGCTGGGTAACATTTTCTATAAGATAAGGATCCTCTTCTGTTCCGCTACCTCCGGCAAAGTCAGCTGAAATTTCTTCGATCCTTCCTTCATCAATCTGGTAATCAGAACTCGCCACAGTCGCAAATATACTAACAAAAAGCAGGATTGTTAGGCCCCATGTGCATATCTTTCCGAGCTTCATTTTTTAGATTCCTCCGTAAATGGAATTGGAAGTCAAAAATAGAAAAATTATAAAAAATTTATCATCGATGCCACGTTTTCTATTTGTTGGCTCTAGAAAAATATCTATTTAGAAGTAAAAATAAACGAACTATTCGAACATATAGAATTTTTGATCCAAATTTAGATAAAAACCAAAGATTAGGAGGAAAAAGAATAGTAAGGGGTCTTTTTTAGACCCCAATGTCCTCACGGGTGTCTGAGGCGGATTGCATTCTAAATAAGAGGGAATTATCTAAATATATTATACGGGTCAATTATCTAGACCGATAATCATCTTCTTTAGCTCTTTTGGAGAGGAAAAGACAAATGAAATAGAATAAAAGTAATGGGTTTTGGAACGGTCTAGTTTTAGCTCTAGAAGGCTAGCACGTACATCAGAACTATGTGGGTTGCGAGAAGCACTAGCGCCATCGGAATTTGCTTTTTGATGACTCCGTATTCATCCTTCATATCTAGTAGTGCGACGGGTACGATGTTGAAGTTCGCCGCCATCGGTGTCATCAAAGTTCCGCAGTATCCCGCTGTCATCGCTAGAGCGGTTATATAAGCTATGTTTGCTCCGTGCATATCGATGAGTATCGGTGCTCCTATACCGGATGTTATCACCGCGAATGCTGCGAATGCGTTGCCCATGATCATGGTGAACAAAGCCATTCCTAGTGCATAGGCTATGATGGCCCATATCAGTTGATCTACCGGGAATACCATCAAAACTCCGTCGGCGATTATCTGTCCTACGCCTGCCTGATCGAAAAGCGCTCCTAAAGCCGCTAGATATGGCGGTAAGATCAATGCCCATCCTATAGAATCGCTCAGTTCTCTACCCGCATCTAGAATGTGGTCGAAGGTGTCTTTTGTAACGTAATATTTTGCTATCAAAAAGGCGGCTATACTCCCGATCGAAAGGCCGATCAGCGGACTTAATTCGAGTATCGCGAACAAAATCGCCGTGCCCGAAATAGCGGCGATGGGGATCAAAAGAGTGTTGCCCAGCTTTTCCCTGTTTTCTTTTCTTGATTCTTCAGTGGTCTCAAAATAACTTCCCATGCCTATAAGTTGTGCTCCAGCGATCAAAGCTATCGCCACAACCATTATCCCTGAAGCCAAGTCAGGAAGCCATCTTCCTCCGATGAACAAGATTCCGAGCAGTACCCAGTACATACCCGTGCCCCATTTTTTCTGATTTTCTGGATCCACAAAGGTCTTGTAGGCATAGTAGAATAGGATCAAACCTATCAGGATGTAGAAGTACAGGAGATTTTCTCTAGCAGATAAAAATTCCTCAATCATAGTTCATCCTCCTGTTCTTCTGTTTCTTTTTGTTTCTTCCTTTTCTCAAATCTTCTGTCGTGATAGACCATGTAGAAGACTGCTCCGTATAGCGCGGCTATGACTGCTACAGGAACCGAAGCTGTTGCTAGACTTAAGAGAGTAACTTCATATCCCAATTCACTCATAACACCCTGGATCAACAAGATTCCCGCGGCTGCAGGAAAAACGTTCTGTGCAAAGAAATTACCTATATTCTCCGCTGACGAGGTTATGCCCTTAATATCTTCTTTGGTCAATTCGTCTAGTTCTCCTTCATATGCTCCTCTAGCTAGCGGCTCGATCAACGGTTTGATGAAAGCCGGATGACCGCCGATTCTGACTCCTAGAGCCACGAGACCTTCTCTGAAAAGCTGGAAGATATATGAGACTCTACCCGGTGTTGCACTCTTCACCTTTTGGATTAGATGTCCCATCTGTTCTATCAGCCCGTACTTCTGCAGATTACCTATAGCCGGCAGCATTATGAGAAATAAGATCATCACTCTGTTGTCCACAAAAACTCTTCCAATGGTCTCCAGGATGTCCAGTGTTCCAAGTCCTCCCAAATAACCGGAAACGAAACCACCTGCTAGGACCGCAAGTAAAGGATTTATCTCGAATTTTGTACTGAGCGCTAGACCGCCAACAACAACTACCACTCCTAAAATCGGTATCCAACTCATTTAGACCACTCTTTATTTTCCTTCTTCCGTAATAGTTTCTATAGCGACGATCAAAGCTTCTTTTATCGTCTCTTTAGCCATGCTAGGCGGTTGGTTGTCCTTATCGACCGCTTGTTCTGGCAGGAACGGAACATGGATGAATCCATAGTGTATCGGCAGGTCGTTTTCTTCGACGTAGTTCGCTGTAGAATATATCACGTGGTTGCACACGAAGGTTCCAGCAGTATAGGAAAGAAAAGAAGGAATACCTGCGTCTTTGACCGCTTCTACTATTTTTCTTGTGGGAATAGTGGTCCAATAAGCTGCGGGCCCATCCTCTACTATCACTTCATCTACGGGTTGGTTTCCTTCATTATCTTCTATCCTTGCGTCATCGATGTTCACCGCGAATCTTTCCACTCTTATCCCGTGGGTTCCGCTGGCCTGACCTATGTGTAAAACCACGTCAGGTTCCACTTCGTCTATCAGCTCTTGAGAGACATCAGCGGCTTTACCGTAAACGGTCGGTATCTCTTCAGCGACAATATCACAGCCGTTTATCTCTTTTCCGTCCAGCTCTAGAACTACTTCTGAAGCCGGATTAACAGACTCTCCACCAAATGCATCGAATCCTGTTATCAAAAGTTTCTCTATTTCGTGGGAACTCTTATTTTTCATACCCATAGTTGGAAATGTGAGATAATATTAAAAAAACTTTCGATAAAGTTTCAATCTTTTTAAGTTTCAGCTCGAAATCATCGAATTTAAATGTAAGTAAAAACTATTTAGACCCTTATGACTTCAAAATCGAGATCATGTCGATATCTGTTGACATCGGAGGAACATTCACAGATTTTGTGATTATAGACGAAGATATAAAGCACTTCAAGATACCCTCGACCCCCGATAGTCCCGAGAGGGCTGTACGAAATGGATTGGAAAGCAAAGAGATCGAGGTCAAAGGAGAGATATTCCACGGGACTACGGTAGCGACCAACGCCATACTGGAAGAAGAAGGTGTCGAATCCGCTTTCGTCACGAACGAAGGTTTTGAAGACATACTCTTCATCGGTAGGCAGGACAGACCGAAGCTTTACGATCTATATGTGGAAAGACCCAAGCCGCCGCTCAAGAAAGAGAAATCGTTCGGTATTACCGGGAGAACTGGTCCGGATGGAGAGATCATAGAAAAGATCTCTGGGGAAGAGGTGGAGGAGCTGGCTGAAAAATTGAGTGAAAAAGGTCTTTCCGCCGCGGTGTGCCTTCTCCATTCTTACAAAAATCCGGAACAGGAGAAGAAAGTGGGAGATATTTTGGATGATTATGGAGTGACTCATTCTCTTTCTCATCGGGTCACCGGCGAATTCAGAGAGTACGAGAGAGGTATGACGACTCTCCTGGATGCCTATTTGACACCTCTCATAGAGGATTATTTTGCTTCTTTTTCAGAAATCGTGGGTAAGGAGCCGTACATAATGAAATCCGGAGGAGGTCTTGAGCCGAGTTCCAAGATCGATGCGGTCGACTGCTTGTATTCTGGTCCTGCAGGAGGAGTCGCGGGAGCAGCTTTCCTCGCCGAGAAGCTGGACATCCCGAACATGGTGACCTTCGACATGGGTGGAACAAGTGCGGATATGGCCGCTATAATAGACGGCGAGATTTCATGGAAAGATCAAGGTAAAATTGATGGATTTCCCATCCAGTCAAAAATGGTGGATATAGTCACTGTAGGTTCCGGAGGAGGCAGTATAGCTAGACGTGATGAGGGAGGTGCTTTGAGAGTCGGACCTGAAAGCGCCGGTGCTGTTCCTGGACCGGTTTGCTATGATAGAGGTGGTGAGAACCCTACAGTTACAGACGCTCTCCTTTTGAAGGGTTACATAGATCCTGACCATTTCCTCGGAGGAGAGATGGACCTCAATGAGAGGAAAGCTAGAAAGTCTCTAGAAAAATTGGCTGACAAGTTAGGGATGGGTTTTGAAGAGACTCTGAGAGGGATATTCAATGTAGCGAATTCAAAGATGGTCAGGACGATGAAACGCATAACTGTTGAAAAGGGTATGGACCCTGAGAACTTTTCTGTTCTAGCCTTCGGCGGAGCCGGGCCGCTCCACGCCGCGAAGATAGCTGAAGAACTCGGTATGGAAAGAGTATTGATACCTCCCCTTGCCGGAGTTTTCTCTGCCATGGGTATGTTCACCGGTGACGTCATCCATGAGATGAGCAGGACAGTTCTGACTTCTCTAGACCAGAAGGATAAAATTGATAGAAAGATAGACCGGATGAGAGAGGAGATGAAAGAGTCGGGCGAAGAGCGAGTTTTATTGGGTCTTAGATATAAGGGTCAAAGTTACCATCTCAATATCCCTTACTCAGATTCTATCGGTGAAGTTAGAGAAAGATTCCACGAGGAACACGAGAAAAAATATGGGTACGCAAACAGGGATGAGAGCATAGAGGTTGTTAGAGCTCATCTAGAGATCATCAGAAAACGTCAGATAAGTGACCTACCCTATCGTTCAGTCGAAGGAGAACATCCTTCTGATCGGAGATGCCTTTTCTCCAGTGGATGGGAAAGGACTTCGATCTATAGAAGAGAGTTCTTGATGAAAGGTTATTCCGGCGAAGGACCTAGCGTGATAGAGGGACAGAATTCCACCATACTGGTTCCTCAAAGATGGAGATGGGAAGTGAAGACTTCTGGTGTAATAGAGATGGAGGTGAAAGGATGAAAAGACTGAAACCGAACGAGCTCGAAGTGATGAAACACGCTTTCACCGCCATACCTGAACAGATGGGTGCAGCATTACAGAGAAGCGCTTATTCGCCTAATATCAAAGAGAGGAAGGACGAATCCTGCGCCTTATTCACTTCTGAAAGAGAGATGATAGCTCAAGCTGAACATATCCCGGTTCACTTAGGCGCGATGCCCGAGGCATTGGAAAGTGCGGTTTCAGAATGTTCTTTAAAGAAAGGCGATCAGATCATCCTGAATGACCCTTATTCTGGAGGTACTCATCTTCCTGATATAACCGTTATCAAACCCGTTTTTCTTTGGGATGACCTTATAGGGTACGTCGTAAATCGAGCACATCACTCTGATGTAGGTGGGATCTCTCCAGGTTCTATGCCTGGCGATAGTGAAAGGTTGGAAGAAGAAGGGATCATAATATCTCCCCAGCACCTGGTACGAGACGGAGAGATCGATCCTGACATAATCGAAAGATTGGGAGAATCCCGATCACCAGATGAAAGGTTGGGAGATATCAGAGCACAGATCGGGGCTAATGAAAAAGGAGCTGAAGAATTTCGGGATTCGGTCGAAAAATACGGCTTGGAGTCTTACGAAGCCTTCCAAAAACAGATCATAGATTACTCTGAAAAGAGAACCAAAAAGATCATAGAGGAACTTCCAGGAAAGACCATCACTCAAGAGGACTATATGGAATGGAAAAAAGATGTAAGATTGAAAGTCCACATAGATATATATGAAGATGAATTGGATTTTGATTTTTCTGGAACCGACGAACAGGTCGAGGGAAATATAAATGCTCCAAAACCTGTAACACATTCCGCTGTTTTTTACGTACTGAGATGTATCATACCTGAAGATGTACCGGTGAATAACGGTTGTTATCATCCTCTGAACGTGGATATACCTGAAGGAACGGTTTTAAATCCCGAACCTCCCGCAGCTGTTTCCGCGGGAAACGTGGAAACTTCTCAGCGTGTGGTAGAATTGATCCTTAGAGCTTTCGAGAAGGTCTTTCCAGAGAAGATACCCGCAGAAAGTCAAGGAACGATGAATAACTTACTGATCGGATCTGACGATTTCACTTATTACGAAACTATAGGTGGTGGTGCGGGAGCTTCTTTTGACGGGGATGGCGAAAGCGGAGTTCATGTCCATATGACCAACACAAAAAACACACCCGTAGAAGTGATAGAAAATGAGTATCCGCTTAGAGTGACCTCTTATAAATTGAGGCGTGGGTCCGCTGGAAAAGGCAAAAATAGCGGCGGAAACGGTATAATCAGAGAGATCCAGTCTTTAGTTGATGCAGAAGTGTTGATACAATCAGGCAGACGGAAAAGACCGCCTAAAGGTATCTTTGGAGGTAAAAACGGAAAAGTCGGAAAAAATGTAAAGATCACTGATGGGAAGGAAAAAGAAATCGGCAGTAAAGTGACCTTCAGCATCGAAAAAGATGAACAAATAAGGATAGAGACTCCAGGAGGCGGAGGTTATGAAGAACCTTAGAAAAATTTAAGAAGTTTGTTTTATTAGGGTTGAATGTAAGAGGAATATAGCCTCTTGAAAATCGATGGAGAATGATAACATGGCGAAGAATACCGAGTTTTTGATGGAAAAATACGAAGAGATGAAGGAAGAGGGACTGACCTGGACGATTAGAAATCTCGAAGGACCTTCTCAACCGCATGTCAAAGTGGACGGGAAAGAGTGCATAATGTTAGCTTCAAACAATTATCTTGACTTGGCAAATCATCCTCGCCTCAGGGAAGCAGGCAAAAAAGCCATAGAAGAGTACGGAGCAGGCGCTGGTTCCGACTGGTCTATCGCTGGAACTATGGATATTCATGAAGAACTGTGGGACAGGATCGCAGATTTCAAAGAATGTGAAGCAGGCATGACCTATCAGACAGGCTTCGCGGTCAATGCTGGTTTAGTTCCGCAGTTAGCGGGTAAAGGAGACGTTCTGATATCCGACGAACTGAATCACGGAAGTATAATAGACGGTATAATGATAGCCCAGAGGATGTTCAAAGCCGATAAGATGGTCTACAGTCATTCCGACATGGGTGAACTTGAGGAGTGTTTGAAAAGGGCTGATGAAGAAGGTTATAACAGGAAGATAGTGCTCACCGACGGCGTCTTCAGTATGGACGGCGATATAGCCAAGATGGATGAGATACAAGAACTCGCGGATGAATATGGAGCCTTGACTTATGTTGATGATGCTCACGGTGAAGGCGTCTTAGGAGGAGGTCACGGGATAGCTAAAGAATTCGATTTAGAAGACGATATAGATATAC
>JAFDTP010000142.1 GCA_019594195.1 Thermoplasmata archaeon | reverse complement strand
CGGTTTTTCGGCTTTGCCTTTAACAACTAATGCATCATACCCGGCTTTTTTCAACTGATCGCCCATCTTGGCTCCTACAACCGTTTTTCCATAACCACCGGTCTGCGGTGCCTTGAAACCGAACGTGGTCTTTGAAGCTGTAGGTATTTTAGGTCCAACAAGCGTTCCCGGTGCAACAGCAAGAACGTTCTCCGGATCCAATGGATCGATCTCCGGTTCAAGTTCATCAAAGATCATCTTGGTCGTGAATCCCGCCCCACCGATATAATTTCTTAAGAATTCATCGGATATCTCTTTTTCACATGCTTCTCCTTCTGTCAAGTCAATCTCTAAAATTTTATTCCAATATCCATCCATATTATCGCCGGACCTGCCAAATAACTAAGATTATTTAAAGGCAACGGTATCTTAATCAAAGCTGTTTTACCCAATCACTTTTTGTAGAGTTATGATGATATCTAGTCTTTGATCATCTTTCGAACTCATTTTTCAGAGTTCTATCAGCTAACCTTCTCAATTTATCGTTTCTTGTACTTGCCAAATACTTGTCCTGGATCAGTAAAGATATGAACACGAAGAAAATCAAGATCCCGCCTAGAGCCCCTAGGATGTTACCCAGCATTATACGCAGTGATTCTCCTGGTTCAGCGGTAAGTGTGAGTCCTGCTATCACTGATTTATAGACCGAATCAAGGAGTATAGATGAGATCATAAACAGTAAAAATCCTACTATCAAAGTCCATCTGATTATACTGTGAACTTTCAATAAGATCATCAGATCTCCTAGAAGAGAAGTCTGTTTTCCTAAGATGATAGTATGCACATGTTTCCATATCTTTTTCTCCTCTCCTTTCCTGTAGATATCGTCGGAGATCAGTTCTGTTCCTTTCTTGGAGTGAGTGTACAGATTTTCACACAGCTCAGGTCGAAGATTTTCCTGCAATATCACCAATAATATATCTAAAGCCTCTTTTTCACTTTCTACACCCATCTTCTCCCCTATCTTTTTGATAAGTTCATCCTTTATGTAACTGTATCCTTCTTTTTCAAGAGCATTCTTGATATGATGCACAATTTTGTCTCCGTGTGAACCCTCTATATTTATGGATTCTGTGACATCTTTCAATAACTGTTCTCTTATCTTACTGTATCCTGTTTCCTTGAGTATCTTTTTACCCTTAGCTTTCAAGCCCATTTTTCCCCACTTAAAATAATATACTCGATCAATAATATCTTTTTGGTCGAAAAAGATTGGTCTTTACACCTTATAAACTAACTACAACATTTTAAATACCTATCCTTGATTCTTGGATTGAGAGATCATGAAAGATGTAACATTTACCCCGATAGGAAAGATCCATTCGCCGTTCCAGAATATTGAAGACATGCCTATACAGCCTGTAGGAGCTAAAGGTGTCCAGGGAACTTTAGAGGTGGATGAACAATACACCGATGGGTTAAAAGACTTAGAAGGTTTTTCACACATAATACTGCTCTATCACTTTCACTTATCTGAAGGATTTTCACTATCTGTAAAGCCCTTTTTGGATGATGAAGAAAAAGGTCTGTTTTCCACCAGGGCGCCTAAGAGACCTGGTCCGATAGGCCTTTCGGTCGTAAAATTGATCGATGTTGATGAAAACATATTGAGGATAGAAGACGTTGATGTTGTCGATGGGACTCCACTTTTGGACATAAAGCCTTACGTGCCAGAGTTCGATATAAGAGAAGTGGAAAACTGCGGTTGGTTGGAAAAGGAAGCTGAAAGAGCCGAAGAGAAAAGATCCGATGAAAGATTCAGATGATCCATCTGATCTCTTAAAAACGGAATATTTATATTTATTTTAGATATTTCATCATCATGAGTGATGTAAAGTTCGGTATATGCGGTGATCTGGATCGACACAACACTCCTGAAAAAGACGATCCTTTCCCTATATTGGAAAAAGAGGAGATCAAAGAATTCATAACTAGAACGAATAGAGACCCCATGGAGAAGGAAAAAGTTTTTTCGGATTACGCCGACCTGAAATATGATATCGAAAAGTTGTTGGACCTCGAATTTTTGAAGGAAAAAGGTGGAAAAATATACGTTGATTTTACTTTTCTAGATGAGGAAGATAACGAGTTTTTATTGAAAGTTTGTGAAGATCATGCAAAAGACCTAGTAAAAGAGATATCCTCTAAAGAGGAGTCCATCGAAAAAACCCTTTCGAGATATGAAAACAAGAGAGTGGAAAAAGAAAAACTCGCCTTTTTCATACTCGGATGTTATTTCTTAGACTGGGGTTCTTTGGAATTTTTTAGAAGATGGGATATCGCTGACAATCTTAAACCTCAACCAGGAGGTAACGAGTATATATTATGGGGAGAGATACAGAAAGGTGACATGCTTAAAGAGATATACTGGGGTGGCCATCAACTCCCCGATACTGATCAGATATTCCATACCTTTGGAGATCACCATCCCGACACTAAAAGGACAGCGCTTCCTGACATACTTCACCACTTTAGCGATTTCGATTTTCCAGGAGGAGATGAATACAGGTCTTTACTCTTCCATAAGAGGAAGAAACTCACGTCTGAGATCGGTAAGATCATCGATGAGATAGGAAAAGAAGGTATCCATAAGGACGAGATAGAAAAAAAAGAACTGGGTGAGGACCTAGATAAGTACATCTCTTTTTTGCAGCAAATCAAATATATCGAAGAAGAGGATGGAACCTACCATCTAACTATACCTTATTTCACCGAAGAAGACCTCGATATGATATCGGATTGTATCCAGCCGTTCATCCCTCTTCTCAAAGACTGGTTGCATGAGAATTTGGAATCTTTGAAAGAAGAACTCAAAGATACAAGACCTATGAAAAACGGTATGCCCTTTGATGAATTATTCATACAGGTTTGGCATTTTATATTTGGATTGACCAACAAAGATCTAGCTAGAGAAGGTATGATCTATGATACTTACTCGGACCGGTCTGATCATAAAGGTTACCTTCCAGCCGTTGCGGAAAAAAAGGTTCTAGAGGAGATGGGAAATATACTACCTGATGGACAATAGATATTTATCCATGTATTGTATCATGTCAACATGCTCGAAGAAATAGAAAGGATGGCTAGGTTTTACGAAAAAAAGAAGCCATCTTCCCTTAGAGGAAAAATACATCTGTTGATAGGTGAAGATCACCGCTTCTTGATCAGATTGAAAGAAAATGAGGTCGAAGTTGAGGAAGTGGATACGGATGAAATAGATTGTTTAGGACTAGTGATGTCAGAAGAAACTTTCGCAAAGTTAGACTCTGGAGAGTGGAATGGGATGACCGCCGCAGGTAGAGAATCGATGTCCGAATCTGCTCCTATCGATTTTAGGTTGCCTGAGGGATCTAGGATGGATG
This sequence comes from Thermoplasmata archaeon, assembly GCA_019594195.1. Next base: position 39 of record JAFDTP010000142.1, on the reverse strand, counting down.
AAGAGACTTTACAGATGATGTATCATTTGGGGATGCATT
>JAFDTP010000171.1 GCA_019594195.1 Thermoplasmata archaeon | reverse complement strand
TTATGCGCAGGAGAGCTTACAGAGAAGATTTTCTGTTCTCACAGCATCATTGATCATAGGCATATTTTGGGCTTTCTGGCACTTACCTCTCTTTTTCATGCAAGGTACTTATCAAGAAGGTCTAGGGGTGGGAACTACCGCCTTCTGGGCTTTCAACGCAGCGATAATAGTGGGTTCTCCTATCTACGCTTGGCTGTACAACCGTTCGGGAAAGATAATCTTCGCCGCGGTTTTCTATCACGCTCTGGGTAATGTTATGGGAGAGATTATAACAGACGTCGATGTAGTTTACAATGTAGGAGTAGAAGCTTTCATAGCTCTCCTTTTGATAATGGTATTCTGGAAGACTATGGGGTCTAAAGAAGACGGTTAGCATAGCTGGAAGAAAACCAACTTCTCTCGATCTCTACAGTCATCTAACAGAAGATAAAATGATAGGTGAGTTCAAAATGAGCAGTGAAAAGATCGACCAAATTTTAGCAAAAACTTCAAAAATAGAAAAAACCTATCTGCACATAAGATGCTCGAGACCGTTTGGGAATTGCTGTTCAATCCTCAGACCAATGCGGCGATCCAGGAACTCCTGCCCGAATATCTAATCTACTTCTTCATGGTCATCACGAGACTAGGTGATGGTGCGGTTCTTTTCGCTATTGCCATCTTACTGTACTGGTACGGAGCCGAAAGATCCAGGGAAAAAAGAGCCATGGTTCTGGCTCTATCAGTCACGACTTTAGCTTTGGTCTCCGGTATGAAGGGCATCTTTCAGGTCCCGAGACCGTACCTTGTAGCTGAACCGGCTTTAGCTTTCGCCCCTGAAGCTTACCCCGGGTGGAGTACTCCCAGTGCTCACGCGATGGGAGCGGCGGCGGTTTTTGGAGCTCTAGCCGTGATAATGAAGAGCGGTACCAAAAAACAAAGATACGCTATCTTTGGATCGCTGATAGGTCTCATAGCGTTCTCCCGTGTAGTGTTGGGTTTACATTACGTGGGTGATGTGATCATCGGAGTGATACTGGGACTAGCATTAGTAGCTATAGCTTTCAATATATCTTCCAGACCGGTCGTCTCGATGTTCGGACTCGCTTTTTTCATAGCGATATTCGCTTTTTTCATGGGCTCTGAAGAGTTCACCACAATGTCGATAGGTGCTTCTCTCGGAGGCATGATAGTATGGTACCTTGTTGAAGACGAAGAGGCGAGACCTCTAGGAGCCTCTCTGATGATGCTCGGGATCATACTCATACCGCTCCTACTGATATTCAGAGTCTTTGAAGCTTTAGTGGTAGTAGAAATCGTAGTAGAGACGGTGACCTTTGGATTGATACCCGTCGGAGGCTTTATCAGCATAGTCGGCTACGCCTTACTATTCGGTTTCGCTGTCGGACTCCCTTATATCGCAACATACCTGAATCGGTGGGATTCTGTCAGATATCTACAAGAAGCTTTTCCCTTCCGCGGTAGGATATTCGATATCGAGGACCTTGTAGATCAAGTTATATCTACTGAAAAATCTCACTGATCAGGCGATCGAGTCGATCAGACTATTTCAGATCTACAGATGTATATCTCGTTCACGACAGATCTGATCATCATTATATCGTTGTATTCCTTTTCACTCTAAAAAATAGTGACCATTTGATGGGCAGTAATGCTCGATATGACCATATATTTTGCCCGCCCTATCACATCACAGGGTGAAAAAGATGATACAGAAAAAAAGGTTCCAAAAAACAAGAGTCGGATATCCGAGTTACGATCACAGTGATATATTCGCGGTGATCGTCGGAAGAAGATGATGTAAAAAAACCCCTTTCTTCCTTTTTCAAGAGAATTTCAGCGTGAGTTTGAGGGAAGTATTAATATTTTAAAAATGTATGAATAGCATAAAGAAAAAGATCTGATGACCGATAGGTGGGCAGAACTGCTCGATAAAAACAAATATGTTGCACGCCCTATCACATTATAAGGTGAAAAAAAATGGATATTGATACTGATGGTATGGATGATGTTGAAGAGCTAAAAGAAGTGATGGAGACTCTGAATGAGACCGTACCCGATCTGATATCGGGTATAGTTAAAGCGATCTACAATACCGAAGACAGTAAAAACCTGGCAAAGAGCACCGCGAATTTCTACAAAGAGCTGGTGAACGCGGGTATGGATGAAGACAAGGCTTACGAACTCACCAGGGACTTCATGGAGAGTCGAGATGTTACCTCCGTAGTTAAGAACATCTTGAGCGAAAAGGGCGGTCTCGGCGGCGAGGGCTTCGATGAGGAGACAAGCGAAAAGATCAAAAAGAAAATCGAGAAGAAGATGGAAGAAAAGATGGACGAGGAATGGGAATAGATGAAACACAGGAAGGGAGACAGAAAACCACTGCTGTTGGTGAAAGCATTAGTGGCATCTCTACCTCT
>JAFDTP010000124.1 GCA_019594195.1 Thermoplasmata archaeon | reverse complement strand
TAAGTCACTCGGACTACTATTGAATCTCAAGAATCTTGCCGAGGGATCTACATCTTTTAGGTCACTTCAATCTTCGCTATTACTACTTTTCTTTACTTCTTGATAGGAGAAATACTGATCGCAGTGATCACACCAGTATGCATCTTCTTTGGAATCCTTGATAACGGTTTGACCGCATTTAGGACATCTCTCGACCATGTTATCGTCTCCGTCGTTCTTACCGCGATGTGAGCAAATAAATCTTTTCTACCTGTAACAAGATATATATCTATGTATCATTTTGTACATCTATGTGGGATATAAAGAAGCATTTCGAAGATTTTTCGGCTCAGAAACGCACCGCTAAATTCTTGCTGGAAAGCGGTCTTAGCGTTGAGAACGGCGAGATATACTGCAACGGCGTAAAGATGTCTCCTCTACGTATAGGACGAGTTCTAGGAGTGGATAGGAGGACGGTTGGAGCCACCGCGAAGACCATCGAGGAGAACGAAGAATTGTCCGAACTGTTTTCTAAATTGAAGGCAACCGCTTTTTTCCGAGAAGTGGCTAAAGATACCGATGCAGGACTTATAGAGATAATACCCAAAGATCCTCAGTGTATAGGTATACTCGCCGGTGTATCGACCAAGATCGCTGATATGGGCATCAGCATAAGACAATGCATAACTGAAGACCCAGAACTTGCTGAAGAAGCTAAGTTATACATCATAACTGAATCTTCGGTACCCGGAGAAGGTCTGGATAAGATCAAAGATGTGGAGGGTGTAGAAAGCGTGATAGTTTATTAGAGGATCATATTATAATACATGAAACTTTTAGGATCCTTCAATGTAAGTGGTCAAGGATACGCAGACCTATAAAGAAGTTTTAAAGATGGAATGATTCAAATTAGAGTTCAATGCGATTCTATCATCCCATAGAACTTCTCGAGTTCATCTCGAAAACCTTTCTTTAGATTGCCTTTTTTATCTTCTAGCAGATGTAAGTTTTCCACTTCTTTGGAAAGTCCCCTCTTTTCTAGATACTTTTCCATCTTTCGAGCTGTCTTTCTTTTCTGTTTTTTAGAGATCGTTATCAAGCCATAAGCTCCGTTTTCAGGAAAAAGTCCCTTTTCTACCGCTTTTTTCATCTTTCGACTTGGTCCCATGGCGTGAGTCGGTGAGACGAAAACATAAAGATCTCCCTCCTGGATTTTTTCGGGTTTGACATCCTCAACAGAGTAGATGTGTGCTTCTCTACCAGAGTCCTTCACTATTCCCATAAGTTCTTCTGCGATCACCCTTCCATTCCCATGCTTACCTTCGGATATGATTATAATCTTCATAACTCCACCCGCTAATTTTTACGGTATTTATACTATTAGGGTTTTTGTAAAAATCTATTACATATTGAACTGAAAAAGCAATTTTCTAGAAAACTTAAGCATCACTGAGAAAAAATACCGAGGATCTGATTTAGACGGTATCGATTCACTATCTTTTTCTACCGGCGGTAGTGTATAACTTCTTTTGAAGCCGCATTTATGGAGAACGTTTTAGATAATTCAGCGATAATATTGTTAGGTGTCTTTAGAAAGTAGAGATTAGAGGTAGAGTAGTGAGTTTGAAAGAAAATATTAACAACGATTGTGTCCTGAAGATCGACTAAGTCGACGACGGAGCAAAAGCCAGCATCTTTAAGTCGTATAAACAGTTATCATCTTTAATGTATAAATTTGTACACACAAGTATTATATAATACATAGACTTTTTGCTATTCCATGCAGCAAACAGAAAGGGATTTAGTTTGGCGTTACTAGAATGTTAGGAACACTTACGGGAGCTGTAGATCTTTTCTTTTTGGAGTTGAAAATGATGATCGAAGAGACTATAATAGGTTTAAAGAGGAAAAAAATATGAAAAGAGACAGCTACGAACTGCCACAAGAAGAGATGCCGGACAGCTGGTACAATATATTACCGGATCTTCCTGATCCTATACCACCACCTAAAGATCCTGAATCAGGTCCTTCGCGTATGGATAAATTACCTGAGGTATTCAGCAAAGGAGTACTAGAACAAGAGACTTGTGATGACAGATACGTAAAGATCCCAAAAGAAGTGAGAGAACTGTATCTACAAGCCGGTAGACCACGACCCTTGATAAGAGCTAGAGGATTAGAAAATAAGTTGAATACTCCAGCAAAACTATACTACAAATCCGAATTCTACAGTCCTACTGGAAGTCACAAAGTTAATACAGCAATACCACAAGCCTATTTCGCAAAACAGCAGGGCATAGAAAGGATGACGACTGAAACCGGTGCAGGACAGTGGGGAACAGCTCTAGCCTATGCTTGTTCTCTCGTAGGGATAGACCTAACGGTATATTGGGTAAGGGCCGCATCGTCTTGGAAACTCGGCCGCAGAAACTTCATGCAGTTATATGGCGCGGAAGTACATGATTCACCCAGTCCCCAAACAGAAATCGGGAAGAAGATGTTAGAAGACGATCCGGAGCATGAAGGTTCGCTTAATATAGCCATCTCAGAAGCTCTTGAGGATGCAGCCTCCGACGATAATGCTGTTTACGGTCTTGGTTCAGTACTGAACCATGTTCTACTCCATCAGACCATCATCGGTCTAGAAACAAAGAAACAATTCGAGATGGTCGATGAGTATCCAGATACAGTGATATCGTGTGTAGGCGGCGGAAGTAACTTCGGAGGCTTGGCGATCCCCTTCGCGGCGGATCGGATAAAAGACGGGCATGATACTGAATTCATAGCCGCACAGAGTCAGGCTGCTCCAAATTTGGAAGGTAAGTATGAATACGATTTTGGAGATTATGCCGAACAGACCCCTCTGCTGAAGATGTACACCTTGGGTCATCGATGTGCGATGCCATCTATAAAAGCCGATGGTCTACGCTATCATGGTGCGGCTCCGATAATCAGCGCTTTAAAACATGAAGGCCTCATCGATACAATTATATATCCCGAAGATGAAGAATACGTCTTTAAAAGAGCTAAGATATTCGTTCAAACGGAAGGTTTTCTCCCGGCACCTGAATCCGCCTATAGTATCGCGGCAGCCATCGACGAGGCCAGAGAATGCAAGAGGAGTGATGAGGAGAAAACAATAGTTTTCAATGTAAGCGGACACGGGTTCATGGACATGTCCGGGTATAGAGAAATTTTAGAGATGTCATGATGTGAATCAGAACTTCTCTCAGAACTGCTCGATTTGATCCCGAAAGACCTTTTTCTTTTTTACTTTTAGATTTTCTTTAAATGTCGATCTTTATCTTTCAAACAAAAACGAAAATTATTAACCTTTATAACTACTATGATATCTAAGGTGTGAAAATGGATATGATGTTGGATAGAAAGGTGTATGAGAGAGTAAAAGAGAAGTTATGGGAAAGATTGGAGAAAAAGGAATTCGATGCGATATGTCTGTTCTCGCCGACTTTCATATTCCGCTTGACGGGTTTTGCTTTTTTACCTACGGAAAGACCCATCGCTTATCTTTTCGACGGAGAAAATGAAAAGATGGTGGTACCGAGATTGGAAAAAGAACATCTAGAACAGAGAAATCTGACACTGGATGAATTGATCACCTATCCGGATTATCCAGGGAAAAAGCATCCTATGAAGTTCGTTAAAGAGATGGTAAAGAACAACGACTATGAAAAAATCGCCGTCGATCACGACGGCTATGGAAGCGGTTACGGTTATTTCGGTAAGACCTTGAGTGATTTGATAGGCGCGGAAGTAGAGGATGTACGTCTAGAACTCGAGAAATTTTTCAGCGTTAAAGAAGATGAAGAGATCGAACTTCTGAAAGAGAGCGCCAAATGGGGTAATCTGGGTTTGAAGTATCTGCAGGAAGAGAGCATGCCCGGTATCTCAGAGATCGAGGCGTCGATGAACGCTTCTATGAAAGCTTCTCAAGCCATCATCCGTGCTTTCGGTCCTAAATACGAGCAGACCGGTACCGGTTTTCCGATAACCGTGGGTTATAGAGGACAGGTGGGTGAGGGATCTTCGCTGCCCCACGCGATAGCTAGCAATGAAACCATAGAAAAAGGTGACGTTCTGGTCAACGGAGTCGGGGTCGATATCGGCGGCTATATCAGCGAGTTGGAGAGAACCTGGGTTGTCGGAGAACCTTCCGAAGAGCAGAAAAAGCACTTCGAGTTGATGGTAAGAGCGCAGGACATCGCTTTTGAAGAGATAGAAGCTGGAAAGAAGTTGAGCGAAGTCGATAAAGCAGTTTATGAGCTCTACGAAGAGGAGAACATCGAAGGGACCTGGAGGCACCATACAGGTCACGGCCTGGGGACTAGAATTCACGAACCTCCTTTTCTCGACGTCGG
>JAFDTP010000077.1 GCA_019594195.1 Thermoplasmata archaeon | reverse complement strand
AGGAATATATCAAACAGAATCTTACACATTAGATCAAGACGACTATTTTTATAACTATGAAAATCTATTTTTGAACGATGATGGTGAAGCCTCTGAAGAGTGGGTGGTGGACTTATGGTGGAAGGCGGAACATTTTGAAGATATTTTCCTTCATGACAGCGAGACAGATAGTAGATTTGAGCTCAGATCGTATTTTGACGAGGATGAACAAGATTTTTTCCTACAAGCAGAAATTCAATACGAGGATGGAACTTCTGAAGTCGTAAATCATACTTCTGTTTCTCTCAGTTCTGGATGGAATTATATCTTTACTAAATATGATCATGGCTCACTCGAGCTCTATCTAATGAACATAAATACGATCATTCATGACCTGGACCCTTCTGTTGAATTCTCTCTTGATGACAAAGAGCTCGAGTGGACCGACTCAGAGACGAACGTTCTTCATGGAGGTTCTTCTGGCTCGATCGACAATCTCAGGATTTACGACGAGGCCGAATTGTCTCCGATAGGCGAGATAACTCCTTCTTATATAGATTCTGGAGAGGCTCATTTCAGAAGAGATGTGGAACGATCCTACTACAACGAAGTCAGAATCAATACTACTATCGTGGGGCTCGATTTTGAATTCTTTGAAGTGACTATGTATGGAGATGATGATGAGGAAGATCAATTCACAGTTGAACTTGATATCCAGGATGGAAATCACACATACGACATTCCAACAGAGTTTGAAGTCCATGAAACAAAATTTCATTGGGGTTTTGAAGTAGATGAAGAGGAAGATGAATTCCTCTCGTCAGAGGCTCACATCTTACACCATCTTGAACTTCTACGAACACCCGATCACGACTCTTATGTGAACAGACATGGTTCTCAGGATAGGGTTGAGGGTATGTTCTCATACCGCATGGAGATTTATGACGACTCTTCAACTCAGTCTGTCTCAGCGGACCTTTCCTGGAGCACAGCTTCATGGAACATATCAGAATACGAACACGATATCTTCCCTTCAGAATCTCACTACAATATCGTATATGCTTTCAGAATCTATCGTCACGACGGTCAGGACAATATTCTTTCATGGGACCCAGATAATGAAGTCGAGATCAGCCACAACAGATATCAATATCAAGATTCAGACACTCCAGAGAGCCAAATATCTGAATCACAAGACTTTCCTTTAAATAGATGGTCAGAACTTGAATTCCGAACAGGAGGAATATACGACGCAGCTGGATTCAATATCTCGATCGAGACCGATGAGGCTTTCCAGGGGCATCTGACAGTAAAATTAGATTCTATACGATATACGGCCGCTGTAACTGAGGTTCACCCTCGTATTTTCAACGAATTCACAGGCGAAGGATTAGACCAAGACCGTCTGATAATACAATATCAGGACTTTGACGGTTCATGGAGATTTGTATCTGGCGATTCTTATTATTGGGTTGAGAATCTCGAGACAGATATACGGGTCCTCGATTATTGGGGGCAGGAAATTTACAACTCGACAGTAGAACCTATGACAACAGACTGGGTCGAGAGGATACCCATACCAGTCCTTGAGGTTGAGATACAAAAACCTGAACCAGATGTTGACCCCCCTCTTTGGGATATCAGATCTCATGTAACTGGTGAATCTCAGGGCCGGGAAACCTGGACAGTCGAACTCATAGCCGACAGAGAATATGAGTTTGCGTGGGGACCGTTTGGTCGATATCTCGGCGGTTCCCAGCTGATAGACCTTACGATTAATTGGGATACTGGACCGTCTCTTCAGTCGATCGAAGACGGAGGACTAGAGACTGAAGATGACGATGTCTCTGATGTGACGCACGGTAAAGCCATTGCCGATTTTTCCTTCAACATTGACCCAGACCAATATGCAGGATACCCTGATCTAGATATCCATAACGTGAGTAATTTTCCGAGTCATCACCTGGCATATATAGGATACGAATTATTCAACATAGATTACTCAGATTTCAATCCTCACGAGGATGATATCATACCTGATTTTATACTTGCGATAGAAGATACGTGGCAGTTCAGAGTCATAATGGTTCTCTGGCCTATTTCGTTCGTTCTGATGTGGTACTGGCGTACACAAACGAAAGCTGTCGAGAAGGCAGAAGAGAGGATGAAGAAGGATGAGAAGGAGGTAGAGGAAAGATGAGTTTGCTAGGACTTGTGGCGATGTTCGTGATAATGATATTCATATTGAGCGTGATCACCTTTGCTTTGTTCCGTGCCAAATTCACGAAAAAAGAATTTTTCTTCACTATCAATTTTGTCATGTTCCTCGGTTTAGCATTAGGTGATGCCTTGAACATACATTATTTATGGTGGACCTTGGCCACCGTAGTCGTTTTCCTCATAATGGCCGTACTTGGAACAAAGAAATTCATAAGATCCATCCCAGGGGTGGGAAAATGATCAAGAAGATAGCTGTTTCACTCCTGTCAGGACTCCTTCTTCTCGCGATGATTTCAGGATTTTTCATCTCGACAACTCAGGAATCAGAAGCTATGAAAAGAGGACATCATGAAACGCTCATGCAGAAGACCTTTGAAACCTTAGCCAATGACGGTAATGATCACATCACAGAATGGTTCACTGATATGGGTTTGAGAGAGGATCTATTGTTAGGTGCCAGACAGGCAGACTTGTGGGGTGAGAATAGAGATCATTATTACAATCCTGAGACGGGTGAAGGCCTACAAGGTATGAGCGATGCTAGGACGAGGTTCAAGGAAAAAGTTAGATCTGCAAACGAGAATCTTCTCGAAGGGAATTATGAGGATCTAGCACATGATGTTGGCTGGGCGACTCATCTTCTTCAAGACATGGCTGTCCCCCATCACACTCATAACGAACCGCTCGACGGACATGTTGAATTTGAAGAATGGATAGGAGATAATACTGATCTCAATTCTACGAGTAGCGGCGGTTATTACGACTTTGAGAGAGATGAATGGGGTGATAGAGTACACTGGATGGCCGAATTCTCTTACGACTACTTCGACATGGTGAATTCGACTGCAAATGAAACTCAATACGAGGAAGCTTGGAGTGATCTGAATCCAAGAGTGATAAGAATATCAGCGAGCTTCTTGGAGGACTTCTTCTCCACTATGGTCGAGCACAAGGTCACTCTAAGATCAACTCAGGTGACTGAAGATTCTATATCGATCACGTGGGCTCGAGATTATTCCGAGAATTTCTCACACTACAGGGTGATAGTAGCTGAAAACGAAACAGGCTTGAGAGAAGAGGATCTTGTGTATGAAACGGAGATCGATGCTATATCGATAAACTCTCATACGATATCAGGACTCGATCAACTGACTGAATATTACATCAGGGTCGAAGTTGTTCGTGAAGTCAATTCAACAGAAACCTTACGATCGCCTATTTTAGAAGAGAGGACCAAATGGCCATACGCTACTATAGTCACTTTAGGTATTCTCCTTTCAGCCATCAGTTTTGCTATCACGAATTTTATTCGATATAAAGGGTATGATAAAAAAGCTAAAGAGTATGTTGAAAAAAGGAGGTAATAAAAATAATGGGTATAGAATTGCCGAATAAGGTGCAAGAACAGCAAAAGAAGAAGAAAGTTGTCCGAGCTCTTGAACTGAAGCGCGAGAAGGAGGGTAAGACGGGTCAGGTGATCATAGAGGATTATGACGGCCCGAAACAGGTGATCGAAGAATGTGACTTCAGAAAATACGCTCAAGGGACTAGTGAAATGGCCGGACCTGGCGGCGAGAAAGTTAAAGTCTCTCTCTTCAGAACTACGGATCACGAGGAAACCTTGAAGATTGCAGTCATAACTGAAGAGGATGAAGAGATACCTAGCGAGATGAGAGACATGGATTACAAGGAGTCTATGAAAGGAGCCAGGTCTTGGTACCGCATGGGTATGGTGTTTTCATTGGTCATCGCAGCATGGTCCTGGGCATTTCAACTCGTTCCGACGTGGGATATTTCTACAGGGATGCTCGATTCACCCCTTTTCGTAGGAGCTCTAGCAGGGACTGCAGGGTTGATGTTTGGATATGGATACGATGAGCATAAGAATCAGAATCTTTCGAACTTCTACGAGCTCCCTCTTTTGACCGTCGCTCATTCAGAAGCGAAAGACATGCTGATCTGCGTGTCTACTGCAGGGAACTACAAGAATAAATTACAGATGTGGTTCGGAGACGAGTCTGAAGCCGTACTTAACGCAGTTGATAATCTTGGAAGGAATCTACAGGACAAGATCGACGGTCTTGAAGAAGATATCGAGGAAACTAAACTCGCAGTACGTGAAGAAAGAGAAAAGAACATGGAGCAGCTGGCAGACGAGATAGAGGCTAAATCAGTAACGCAGGATCATTTCAGGAAAGCTTCGAGCTGGGCGCTTGCGAAAGGACTCATATTGGGAGCAGCGGCAACATTCTTCATCATCTTTGGATACGGCTATTTCGCGGGGTAGAATATGTCTGGATATGCGAACACCGTCAACCTGAACTGGATGGACCGATCGATCGTATTCCGCAACATGTGGGTGCAGTTGATCATCTGTATAATCGTAGATGCTATCAGCCTCGCGAGTTCTATAGCCGATTTCACAGGTGCTGGAATAGCGACGAACTTGGTGGTCGCTCCTATGCAGACGTTCGTGATCTACACGATGGTCGGGATGGAAAGGCAGGGAAAGCCTTTGATGGCAATGGCGTTTCTCGAGGAGCTGGCCCCTGTCTTTTGGCTTCCTTCCTGTTTGATTGCATGGGTGTATAAGGTGTGGTGGACATGAGCGATGATAGGTATCGTGAAGGAAGAAATCGAAATAACGGAGAAGATGAGAAGCAGCGTAGAGGGGTAGCATGGGTACTCGGAAACGTTCCCCCTGTCAATAATGAGATCTATCAGGAGTTGGGTCTCCTACACGACGATGATCAGGCGAAACAGGTCCTTGTGAGATTAACAGACAGAGAGCAGGAAGAACTCAACTGGCGGGTGAATCATCTATTATGGCTGAAAAAGTCACTCAAAAGAAAAACGATGAAGTGGAAAAGGAACCACGTCAAGGCCTGTATAAACGGCTGTAAGGAAGAGAAGGCATTACCTGATGACTTCATTGAATGTCCCGAGTGCGGATCTGCCGTGAGATGGTTCAAGTTAGATGAAAAAGGGAACCCTACTAGTCTTGAGCAGAAAAAAACACCGCCTCCGTCATCGATAAGAGAGGCTTATCCAGTAGTACACAAAAAAGCAAGGAATATCATCGACAGAGGCCTAAAGCGGCTGAAGAAGACTATGTACGATAGAGCTACAGCTAAGGATCTTAAAGAAGAGAGTTCCGAGGAGGATCTGAGAGATGTCTGATGAAAGACCGCAGATGAAACAGTACCAGGACAAGATCAAGCAGCTGAACAGGGCGCAAGCGGACGTTATGCAGCAGTTAGATAACCCTATCAAGTTCGGAGGACCTCTCGTGAGGTGGAAATCTTTGATGAGAGGAGCTCTTAAAGAAGCCTCAGACGGCAATAACAACCTAGTAAAGAAGTTCGATAAAGAATGGGGTGGAATCCTTGATGATCACGGTGTTGATAGTGTTGATAGCATGACTGTCCTCTCAGACAAAGCATATGATAAGTTAGTCAACTTGATCCAAGACTGGCAGCAGGATCTAGGGATGGGATTCTCAAAACAGAGAGAAATGCGGGATTTTAAGGAACCTATAAGACTGAGTAAACTTGCTGATAAAGAAGTGAACGAGTTGATAGAGATATATCAGATAGCCTGTAAAGCTTTTTCAACAGATGATTCTGAAGTGATAAAGAAAAGGTTGAGAATGATAAAAAATGAAAATTAATATTGATAGACTGAAAGCGGAATATTGCGATGAATCTGCTGCTAAGCCTCTTTGGGATATGATGTTCGATTATTCACACGGAAATTTCATCCTCGCACATGGTGATAAAGGGACAGGAAAATCGTTCACACTGACTCAATTCAAATATATAGCGAGTCAGTTCGGTATTCACAACTTCTCGAACATCCTTTTCATGGAAAGAGTTTCAGATGCAGACCCCAAATCTCCTGAAGCTTGGGAAGAAAAGTATCCTGAAGATGTTGATTTTACTCAGAGTTTCGCTGAAATGTTAGGTTCATGGGGGTCTGTGAAAAGGAAAGAGAGAGATAAAAAGTCATTACTGGTTGTTGATGAGTTCGAAATATTTGTGATGTATGCCATGTCTAAAGCGAGTAAATTATCGCAGATATTCTTACAGCAGTGCAGAAAATTAGACATGTGTATTCTCGGGATGGTCCATGATTGGAGCGATCTGCCGAAGGATATCGTCAAATGGGCAAAGTTTCTCATCTTGAAGGAAAGGCACCTCGCAAAAGAATATCTTGGAAAATACGGTATCACCTTTGATTACGACCATGATCAGTTCGATAACGCTCTCGAAGCAGCTGAAAAAAAGTTAGCTTTCATACTTCCAAAACATAAAAAGGAAAAATTCCTGATAGGCGGGGAAGAAGTTCATTACAAAAGTCTATCACTCGGTGATGTAAGTCTTGAAGATATAGCCGAAGTGATATTAATTGAGCAGGACGGTTCTCCTTGGACCAAAGACCCTGAAAATACTGAGAGAGGGGATATAATATACGAATCTAAATCTCCCGCTAACTTCGACGTTGGATCAGTTGGAGGATTTGAAGCAAAAGACTGGTGGCCGGTCTTCAAGAAAGACGTTTGGCCCTCTTTATCGGTTGAACTCCCGCAAAAATGCAATCACTTTTTCTCTAATCCAGGAGAATATTTAGGGAAAGAGAAAGACATCTCTGATTATGATGCTATAGAGAAAGTGCAGCAGATGATCCGAGAAAACAGTGATATGAAAGATAGACATGATAACCCTACGATAAAACATGATGGAAAAAGAATCTCTTTTAGCCCTTATCTTTGGGCAAAGGCGACTGGGAAAGAGAGGCGGTCCATTCATGAGGTGGTAAAATAATTGTTCCTGGTATTGAGATGAGCCAGCGGGAGGGGGAAGGAAGGGGCGCATACCCCTCAAGAGAAGAAATAAAGAAAGTTATGTTTTCTTTAATTATAATTATGATAATTGATAGGAGGAAAAAATAATGAAGGATAGATATGTCTACTATCTGCTAGGAGTTTTAGGGTTTTTGCTGATAACCGCGACGATCCTTTACCCGGATGAGATGACTCATGTAGGATCCGGCGCGGCAGCGGGAGCTGTAGTCGCATTGACAGGATTAGCGATTATAATATTGTTCGACAGGATGAAATGATGAGAGAAGAATGCCGGGACTGCATCTTTGCAGATCTAGAGAGCACGCTATGTTACGCTTTAGGTAGAGAGTTGACGTCCTCCGACAGCAATTGCTCTCTTTTTGTAGCGATAGATTCTACGAAAAGAAAACATCAATTACGAAGAGGCTAGGGTCCGAAGACGATATTTCTTCAACTTCCTGGTACTTTCACTTTCATCTCTCCCTATGACTGCAAAAGTCATATATAAACCAATTGTTATAACAACAATCCTGAGGGATTCCCGAAAATATTAAATACTCCTACTATACTTATAGTATAGTGAGAAAATGAGCAAGGTTGAAAAGGATAGCACGACGGTCAAGGTAGAAAAAACCGTTAGAAATAATATGCTCAAAAAGGTTAGAGATAGTGATCGATTT
>JAFDTP010000105.1 GCA_019594195.1 Thermoplasmata archaeon | reverse complement strand
CGTATCACTAAAATATTATATATATCTTTGGTTATTTTCTATCTTTAAATAAAACTTTTCATATAGATCAGAACTGATAACAACGCATCGATCATCTCGATATAAAAAGAAGAAAAAGGTTTTCAGTTCCTAAGTATTCAATAGATCACATCTGAAGATCAAACGAGATCGTTCCTGCGTATCCATCTATCCGGACTACCACTTGTTCTATCTCATCTTCAGTTATCTCCGTGTCCGATATATCATCAACATCAAATCGGCTTCCAGAGACGACCTCTCCATCACTGAGGAGTAACCAATCTCTCGATCTATATATCCTTCATCAAGCACTCCATCTTCGTCGAGTACCGTGATCATCACGTCCTCGGTTTCGGCACTCGAAGGAGTTGACAGATGAGTAAACTCAAATACGGTGCCATCTTGGTGCGAGATGGTTCAAACGATCTATTGTGGTTCACCGTTGCCCACTCCACCGATATCCTCGTAAAGGACTGCACTGGTAGCCAGGAAAGAGATGTACCACTCGCCGTCGATCTCTAACATACCGATGGCCTGCTCGAAACCCTCTGCCTCTTCGGGTTCGAACCATTCCTTCAGAACGGAATCATCCTCTATCTCGACTTCCCATTCATACTCTACTATAGAGAAATCATCCACTGTCGCGTCGAAATATTCACTGTCGCTCAGAGTCTCTATCAGATCCTCGTAATCGGTCTTGTTCTCCTCGTCCATATCTTCCATGTAAGTGACTTCGGTCTCGTGAGAGTCTATCTCCATCTCGCCGTCGTCGATAGCGTCCTGGAATGCATCCAATCTCTCTTCATAATCATCCTGGTGGTCCGGTATCTCTTCCCATATATCGTCATCTAGGAACTCCGTATCGGTCAGTTCTACGACTCCTTCGCCGTCCTCATCGTTGATCCGCTCTACCATGAGATCGAACGTACCTTCAGGATCTTCCTGTCCATCCTGGATACATCCCATGAATAGAGCAGACAACAGCAGCACGGATACAAGTCCGATGACCAATGTCTTGCCCATCTTACTTTCTTTACTCTCAGATACTATACTTGACATCTTCATTCTTCCTCCGACAGTGTGAAAAAGTTCATCAAATAAATAATTTTTTCGGGATATGAAAGTAAAGGGTACAGTTGTCTGCCACAGGAAACATACCTATAGACTACTCTCGGAAACCTTAAATAGAAAAGAAACGATGATTATATATCAGGGGTGGAGGAAATACTTCAAACTGTACCTGCGATAGGGTCATCTCTCTGTATAGGTATATTGGTCTTGGTCTTAGTTATAATAATCCTGGCATATCTCTTGAGTGTATTGATAGAGTTCCTGCCGGCGACTCTGCTGGCTATACTGGTCTATATATTCACGGGGAGCTTTACGTGGGCCGTGGCGGTCTTCGTGGTCGTGGCTCTTTTGATGATGTTCAGCAGGAAAAGAAGAAGAAGGCGAGTAATAAAAAGGAGGAGATGATCCAGTCGGTTACTGTCGATTTTCTAAACCCCTTCATATAAGAGTATATCGAGGTAGATCATATGGAAATAAGAGAACTCAGAGCCCTTAGAGGGCCTAATTACTTCAGTCGTTTTCAAACTATATTCATGCTTTTGGATATAGAGGAGTTCGAGGACAGGCCGTCAGACGAGATACCAGGTTTTGCCGATCGTCTAGAATCTATGATGCCTACGCTGAAAGAGCACCGCTGCAGCAAGGGTTACGAAGGTGGCTTCCTAGAGAGGGTCGAGAGCGGTACTTACATGGGGCACGTGGTAGAACACGTGGCGCTTGAACTGCAGAACATGGCGAACATGGAAGTAGGTTTTGGAAAGACACGCAGCACCGATGAAGAGGGAGTCTACGAGATTGCTTACCGTTATAGAGTCGAAGAGGCCGGTCTCGAGGCCGGAAGACAAGCGGTCGGGCTGGTAGAGAAAATAGCTGAAGGAGAACGACCCGAAACACAGGAGTCGGTGAAAAAGTTGAAGGATCTCAGGGACGAGAACATGCTGGGTCCTACGACTACGTCGATAGTCAAAGAAGCTCTGGCTAGAGAAATACCCTACATAAGGTTGAACGAACACAGCTACGTCCAGCTGGGCTACGGTAAGAACCAGAGGAGGATCCAAGCAAGCATGACCGACAACACATCAGGTATAGCGGTCGAGATAGCAGATGAGAAAGAACGGACGAAAGATATTTTAGATGAAGCGGGCGTCCCCGTACCTCGCGGTAGAGGTGTGAAAAATCTAGACGATGCCCTGGACGTCGCCAAGGACCTGGGTTATCCCGTGGCTGTCAAGCCGAACATAGGTAATCACGGCCGTGGTATATCCTCCAGAGTTGAAGACAGTGAAGATCTTAAACTGGCTTTCAAAGAGGCTAAAAGGATAGATCCAACGGTAGTTATCGAGAACTACCTGAACGGTTCGGATCATAGACTCCTAGTTATAGACGGTGAGTTGGTCGCGGCAGCGAGAAGAGATCCTCCTTTCATCACCGGTAACGGGCAATCAACGATTAAAGAACTGATAGAAGAGCTGAACAGCGATCCGAGAAGAGGCGTCGGTCACGAGAAGATACTCACACAGGTGGAGATAGACGGCATGACCAAGAGGATACTCGAACAGAAAGACTATAGCGTCGAGACCATACTCCCCGAAGGAGAAGAATTACATCTGAAGTCGACGGCAAACCTGAGTTCAGGAGGAACCGCTACCGACGTTACAGAGTCCGTTCACCCCAAGAACAAGATGATGGCGGAGAGGATAGCGGATATCGTGGATCTGGACGTGATGGGTATAGACATGATCATCCCAGATCTGAAAAAGTCAATAGAAAATACCGAAGGAGGTATAATCGAGGTTAACGCTGCACCCGGCTTCAGGATGCATCTGGATCCTTACAAGGGAAAAAATAGGAACGTTGCCGAGCCTCTGGTCGAGATGCTTTTTCCGCCGGGATCGAACGGTTCCTCCGTACCTATCATCGCGGTCACCGGGACCAACGGTAAGACCACGACAGTAAGGTTGATCTCCCACATCCTGAAGATGGATGGGAAGTCGGTCGGATTGGCGTGCACCGACGGACTATTTCGTGGGAACGATCTCTTGAGGGAGGGGGACTTCAGTGGACCCCAAGGTGCCAAATCCATCCTCCGGGAGAAGCGCATCGATCACGCGGTACTAGAAGTCGCTAGAGGCGGTATATTGAGGAGAGGGCTTGGGTACTTTAAAAGCGACGTGGGTGTGTTCTTGAACGTCGGACGCGACCACCTGGGCCAGGGACGCATAAACACCATAGAGGAGATGGCTAAGTTGAAAGGAGTGGTGGTCGAAACGGTCAAATCTTCCGGGAGGGCAGTGCTGAACGCCGAAGACGAGCACGTTCTGGATATGAAAGAGAAGATAAGATCGGACGCGGTGCTTTTTTCGACAGACCCCGATATAGGACCGGTCGAAGAACACCTCTCCAAAGGCGGTACAGTGATAACTGTGGAGGAGGATAGTATAGTGATAAAAAAAGAGGACAACGTCTGGAACGTCGCCAAAGTGTCCGAGATACCGATAACTTTCAACGGGAAGGCTTCCTTCAACGTAGAGAACTCTCTAGCCGCGGTGGCATCCTGTTTCTCGCTGGACATAGACATCGAATCGATAAAGAACGGCCTGTTGAGCTTCCAGCCCTCGACATCACAGAACCCGGGAAGGATGAACATAATGGAAGTTGACAACATCAAGGTCATGATAGACTACGGGCACAACAGACCGGCCGTCGAGGCTTTGTCGGATATACTAGGCGAGCTCACCGACGGTAAAAAGATAGTGGTCTGTCAGGGTACCGGCAACCGTAAAAAAGAGGACATAATAGACTTCGGACGCAGCATCGGTAATATTTACGATAGGGTCATCATAAACGACTCAGACCCGAGATACAGAAAACTGGGCGAAACGGCAGAATTCGTAAAACAAGGAGTGCTTGACGCCGGGTTGGATCCTGATAGAGTGGACGTGATACTGGAGGAGTTCGAGTCGATCGACGCCGGTTTCGATATCGCTGAAGATGGCGACCTTCTGGTCATACAGCCCTTCAAGATACAGGAAGTCATCGATCACATAGAATCTAAAAAGAAAAGTTGAAGGATTTTTTGTTTAAGCAGGATCTGCAGATGCAGAACTCACTTAAAGCTTAAGGATCGAATATCTGAGCGTTAGTTCTACTTGTCTGCCATGATGTGCCGTACTAATATCTCGGTATAATCGTCCTCTGACATTATTATTTCAAGGCTCTCCTCATATTCCTCCTCTTCATAATAATATATCAGGTGGACCTGTCCGTTCTGTCTCTGTTCGAACTCGGGTTCTCCTAACTCAGCTTTGTACCAGTCCTCCACGTCTTCTATGGGATCTTCAGTTCCATACGTGAGTTCTGTGTAATTGCCGTCCTGTACTTCCCACCTTTGATACCTCAGCAGTACCGAGCCGGGATATCGGTCTATGCGTTCTTCACCATCGGTCTGATCCTCGTCGGGAAGACCGTTCTCTTCGTCATCATCGTCGTCATCATCATCCGCCTCGCCTAGTTCACCGCTCCAAGTCCCGGAACCGTATTCAGCACCCTGGGCTAGTTCCCAAGTACCAGCTACATCTTCGCCGTCAGGACTGAAGTCTCCCGACCATTCGACTGTACCGAAGGCTGCTGAACCTGAAGCTTCGATCGAGCCGTCGGAATACTCGCCGCTTATGTCGCCGGAACCGTCGCCGGAGAACCATCCGGTGACCTCTCCTTCATCGAAGTCGACATCGAACTCCCAGATCCCACTGTGAGGTTGGCCACCTATCGTACCGGACCAATCGCCCGAGTATGTTCGTATGCCCGTGAATCCGTTTTCCTCGTCATTTTCCTCATCGTTTTCTTCATCGTTCGTCTCTTCGTCATCATCGTCGTCATCTATACACCCAGAAAGTCCAACCCCCACGACCAAAATAGCCGCTACTAATGCGACTAAAAGTGTTCTTTTCAATTTGGGGTTTACTATAGACTCCCTCGATGTAAATACAGTGAATCTCTCTCTTATACTTTTCCCAACGGTAAATCCCTGTGTTAGTTCAGCCGGATCAGATATTGCCGACTCTTATCTTGATCGGTATCTTCTCGATATCGAAGGAATTCAAACTGAATTCCTATAGATGCGAAGTAACAACCGTCATTCGTAATGAAAAGATAAAACCGACCTTATGTTGTAATGATTTTTGAGGAGACTCTGAGATGATTTTTATTTACTGGATGGGGGATGACCAACCGTCAGTTGTATTATGATGTGCGGTTGGT
>JAFDTP010000120.1 GCA_019594195.1 Thermoplasmata archaeon | reverse complement strand
GGACAAAAATCGAATGTCGAAGATTCTTACTCCCTCGGAAACGTAAGCGTCGAGAATTCTGGTGAAAGGATCGGAGGACTTCTCGGCTGTATCGATCTGAGAGGAGAGATAATAGATAGTTACAGCACTGGAAAGGTGGAAACCGAAGCATCAGAATCTGTAGGTGCTTTGGTCGGTAATATAGAAGGTGTCGGGGGAAACGCTGGAAGTGTGGAAACCTCTTACTCCAATCAAGAGACCTCCGGTCAGGAAGAACTAGTAGGTGAAATCGGAGACGGTGATGTAACTGGCGGTATGCGAACTACTGATGAGATGACCGACTATCATAATGATTATCCCGATTCATACGAGGACTGGGACTTTGACGAGATATGGCAGTACGGTGGAGTGACTGACCGCGAAGGAAACAGCGGTTATCCTGCACTTCGATGGTAGGATCAAAGATAACGATAACGTGAGATCATGCTCGGCTCAAAACGAACGTGGAAGACCCTACCGGTCTGGTTCGTTATCGCCCTCTTGGTCGTAGCGCTGGTCGGCGCTGCAGGAGCTTGGATGCTGCAGTTAGAGAGTTCTGTCAGATACGACGAACCTTTTACTGTAAGGTACAGCGACGAGTTGAACGATGAATGGAAGGTCATCGAAGATTTTCCCCACGAGGTCGAAAAAGATTCTATCGACCTCACATATGGTACGTATCATGATTTCATAAATATAACCTCTCAGCGCAGAAGACCAGTGGAGGTTATTTCTGCATTCTCGGTCAAAAATGGTGAAGCCCTTGAAACGGATCATATCGGTTTTGTGATTTTAGAAGGTTTGGTAGATCCTGCTAACGTTACCTGGAACGAAAACGGCACCTCGGTATCACATGGTGAAAATTCTTCCGAAATACAGTGGGGATACCATTCTAAAAGTATAACTCTTGAAGTCGATAATCCACAGACTTATACAGTCATAACCGTTTTAAGCAATGATGCACCTCTGGACCAGGGAGATGGTGATCTTTCGATCAATTGGCAGTTCAGTAGAGCTGAAGTCAGACCAGGACCGTTCGATTCAGGATCTCCTACTCTTTTAAGAGGGCCATATAACCTAACCCCTTACATTTTGTTGGGTTCTGTGATAATAACGATCCTCATCGGTTTCGTCGCTTTCAAAGACTCGTGGGAGGTCGGATAGATGGAGGATGAGGAACAAGAGGTGATAAATAAACTCACAGAGATATCTTACATAGATGAAACCAGGGCTAGAACTCTCTATCAGAATGGCATAAATGATTTCGATGATCTACTGAAAGTCGGCGTGGGTGGTCTAACGGTCATAGATGATATCAGCATTACCAAGGCGGCTGAAATCCTCGAGGAGGCAGACGAATTGAGCCGCGATGAAAAGGGCGTCGTCGAAACTCTGATAAAAGATGTAGATGAGTTCTCTGTTGATCGTGCTCAAAAAGACGAAAATGCTGATGATAAAGATTTTGAGAGGATAGTGAAAAGATCGAAAGAAGATAAAAAAACCTCTACCGAAAGGGAACCCGACCAAACTATAGCCGGAGATATTCTAAAGGACGTGAACGATTTAAAGGAATTTCCAGTAGAAGAGGAAGTCGAAGGTATAGCTGAAGAACTAATAAAAAACATCGAAGATAAGAAAGAGGAGTCGGAAAGAGGTATAGCTGAGAGCCTTATTCAAGGTGTAAAAGATCTAAGCGGTCTTTCTAAAAAAGAAGACGATGAAAAAGAAACGGAGGGATGGATAGCTGAAGATGTTGACAAAGGTCCGGATGAAATGTCTGACCTCTACACTGACAAAAGCGATGAGGGGCTCATAGAAGATCATGGTGCTAGAGAAAAGATGTCTCCCGTTGAAAGTTTCAAAAGCGGAGCTGATGAGGAAGAGGAGAAAGATTTATCTGATGAAAGATCAGATGACTTTGAAGAAGAACAGAAGCCTAAAAGGATAATTAGGATACCCAGCGCTATCATAAAAGAAAGGGGTAAAAGACGGCCCGGTATAACAGAAGCCTTACCGGTAGTGGTCTCATTTTTGATACCCGTATTCCTGATGCTCTTTGTTGGAGCGGAATTCATCATCGCTCTTCTTTCTTATCCCACTGTCACTCCCGCTAGCACCATTTATTATCTCACACCCGCACCTTATTTCCAACCGTTTTGGATCTCATCACTCACTCTATCTTTCCTCGTTATTTTGGGACTATTCATACCCACGGTGAAAGGCTATGATTTCAGTTCCGGTAAAGATGTCCAAATCAACAAAAGGATGATCTCCGTATCTGCATTTTTCTCTTTTATAGTCACGATCTCATTAGCTCTCCAAATATATCATAGACAGCCCGGATCAGGGAATCTATTGACTCTCTCTCTCCTGCTATTGATAATATTTGGCCTTTTTGCCCAGTTCGAATTGCTTAGAAGAAAAGAAACTTTATTTCCTTTTCCAAGTGAGATGAAGGAATGTCCCGAATGTGCCGAGAAGATACCTTTGGATGAGAACATATGTTCTAGATGTGGTACTTTGGTGGCCGATACAGAACGATTGGCTCACACGGATAAAACCGAAATACAGGACGGTCTCGTAGAGGAAGAACTCGATGATGAAACTGAAGAGGAACATCATGTGGATGGGTCAGAAGAAGGAGGAAAAGAGGAAACAGAAGACTCTGAAAAGGAATCACAGGAAAAAGAAGACGATGCAGAAAGTTGGATGGCAGATATAGAAGACGCTTTAAGATCTGATGATGAAAGATCATAACTATTTATAATACAATATGAAAATATTTTGTCAGTCCAAATCGGTCGTACGACATATAGAAAATCTTTTTATACTTAATTAAAACTATTTATGTTAGATGGAAAGAAAAGTTAAACCTCCTAAAAAGAAAAAAGGTATCAAGTCTTTTATTTCATTGAGAGCTGATCCGGAGAGATCCGATGAAATAGGAAGTTCCCTAGCTCAATTTCATTTTGTAGAAGATGTTCTTCTCCTCACCGGTGACTTCGATTTCATGATAAAAGCTAACTTTGATAGTTACGATCAGATGAAGAGATTTCTTACATTGGAATTGGGTGAGATCGAAGGTGTAGAAGATCCTACATCGATGATGGTAGTCTCCGCTTACAAAGAGAAAAATGAATTCTTGAAAGCCAAAGAACCCGAAAAGGAAGAAATGAAAGATTGATCAGATCTCATTTCAGATAGGATAGATGGTTTAGGAATCAGTCGAAGTTATACGTTTTAGAATCCATATCATGATAGTGGAGTCAAGATCATGAAGGGGAATAGATATTTGATCAAGGGTAGACCGATAGGTCTTTACATAATCATAGTGTTCGGTATAGTCGCCGCTGGTCTTCTCTGGAGATATCATGCTGACTTCGAGATAGATATAACTATAGAGCTTTTAGGTGCTTTTTTGACTATAGTGATAATAGATCAACTCCTCTTAAAATCTAAAAGAAAAAGATGGAACCTGGTAAAGGATGAGATAGAATACACCTTAGGTAGAACCATACATGATCTGAGAGACGATGTACTGAGAAAACTGTTCGCCTTCGAACCCGATATAGATGGGAGTTCAAAATCACCCGAGGCGATAGAGCTATCTATCCGTCAACAGAAAGATCGTTTTTTTCAAAAAATACTTGAGATTGATTCGGAAGATATCTTAGATATGATGGAGGACGAATTTTTAGAGGAGGAGTACGAGGACCATTTTCTAGAAAAGGCCGAAGACCTCTGGAGGATCCTGAACACAAGATACTCTGAACATTTCGAACCTGAGCTGGTCGAAGAATTACTGAATCTGAATATGTATCTACGAGATACTCACAACAACATAAAGTTCTACAAAAGGAGCGAAGAGACCAGTGATGACGCGACGGATATGACCGAGTTCTACGAAAAGAGAGGAGGGAAGAGGATAGTTTCCAGCACTAGAGAGTTGATCAAGAGCCTTATAAAGCTTAAAGAGATGGGTTATTCGATGCCGCCGAGTAAAAGAATTGAGTTATAGATATTCTCTAGGGAATAACAATACGGGAACGGAAGATAATCTAGTGACTTCTTTAGCTGTAGTTCCGATGATCATCTCTTTTAATCCGCCGTGTCCTCGATTAGGCAAACATATCAGACTTATATCTTCATCCTCAGCGATCTTAGCTATCATCCTTGACGCTGCACCTTCTTCAACTCTGTAGTCGATATCCTTACAGAACCTAGAATCTTCCAATTCTTCTTTCAGATTCCTTAACTTGATCTTCAAATCTTCCCTCTTTTTATCTAGCTCCTCTTGGGACTCACTCCCCTCTATAACTGAGAGTAAGACGGCCTCTTCAGGACTTATATCACTCTCTTTCAAAATGTTGAACAGATGGTTGGAATCTTCAGAGAAGTCAGTAGGTAGCAAGACTTTTTTACATACGTTTTCAGGTGGTGATCCATTCTTCACTTTTTCCACGAAAACAGGCGTTTTCGCCTTCCTTATCACGTCATAGGCGGTACCGCCTAGAAAGACATTTTTGATCACGCCTCTCCCGTGTGAGCCGATGAGAAGCATCGCTTCTTTGTCTTTAGCAAAT
>JAFDTP010000195.1 GCA_019594195.1 Thermoplasmata archaeon | reverse complement strand
GCCAAATTCGCTATCGAAGACATAGAGGATAAAGTTCATCCTTAGGATCTGTGACTTTGATTTGGAATTTAGTATAGATCTAGTTCGATCTCTTTCATCTATCGGTGATCATATTCCATCCTCTCAGCGGCTTTTCTCGCGCTTTCTTCGCCGAACAATTCTGCTAATAGTTCTAGAGACAGATCGATACCCGACGATATCCCTGCAGCACACCAGATCTTCGGTTCAGTATCATTTTTTATGATCCTCTCTTCTAAAACCTCCACAGTAGGATAAGATTTTCGAAGCTCATCCAACGCTGAATGATGTGTTGTAGCTTTGAGACCGTCGAGTATACCGCTCTCGGCTAACAAAAAAGCGCCGGTACACACCGAACAAAGATATTTAACATACTTAACCTGTTCTTCTATGAAGTCGAGAATTTCCTCATCTCTCATCGCTTTCTTCCTGCCCTGTCCTCCAGGTATGATCAGTATGTCGTATTTACCAGCGTCAGAAAAAGTATTATCGGGTAAAAATCTGAGTCCGTTGTAAGCTCTCACTGGATCTAGAGATTTGGATAAAATATCTATTTCAATAGAATCCGAATTTGAGAGAGTCTCATAAGGCCCTACAAAATCCAACTCTTCGACTTGTGGATAAACCACTATAGCGGCTCGATAATCCATCTTGATCTATCTAACATATAAGTTATAAGTTCTATATTTTATTTTTCAAAAAACGAACTGAAGAAGTGCGGGTTCGGGGATTTGAACCCCGGTTATAGCCTTGGCAAGGCTAGGTGATACCAAACTACACCAAACCCGCGTGAAGTAAATTAATTATTTGTGTTCGGGGAAGGAGATTAGATATTTTTAGGTTATAAAGCTTTTGGATTAGAATAAGAGAGAAAATCCTTTCATTCTACTCTATACAATATGCCTATAAGATGTGAGGGAGAACCTTCATGGTCTCTGACCAAGTTGATGAAGGATTTCATCAAGATAGTTTCGTTGTTTTTAGTTTTAAAGACAAAGTCGGATACTATCTTCTCTTTTTCCCCTTTGAAAAGATAATCTAGTTTTTCTTCAAAAGCATCTACTTCCTCTTCATCGACCATCTTTGTTATGCTTTGGTCTACCACATCATCTTCTGTCCACCCAAGCACATCAGAAAAAGTTGGATTGATATCTCTTATATCTTTATCATCATCTATCAAAACAACTGGAAGTTCTACATTTTCAAACAATAATCTGAAGTCTTCTTGACTCTCTCTCAATTCATCAAAAGTCTCCCTATAATCCGTTATATCCATCCATGAAGATATCTCTCTCCTGGAGTCTGGCATCTCTCCAACTTGGATGAATATATCTCGTACATCTCCAAACCTGTTTACGAATTTGAAAGAGTATTGGCTAGGGACTTCATCCTTTCTTCCTAATCGTTTTTCATGATACTCTAACATCTTCTCTTTTTCTTCTTTAGGTGCGAACTCGGTCCATTTTATTTTTCCTTCCAATTCCTCGATAGAATAACCAGAAAGCTCAGCGAATTCTTCATTTGCCAATATTATGTTTTCTTTTTCATCTGATATTATCATCGGCGTACCCGAGTTTTCGAAGATCGCTCTGTATCTTTTCTCAGATTCTCTAAGTTTCCTTTGAGTTTCTTTTAAAGGTGTGATATCCATCATCGAAACGATCACCTGTGAATAGTCATCTTTCTGTCCAACAGTTCCCCATTTCAGATAGAAGCATTTTTTCTCTCCCTCAAGTGTATAATTCACAAATTCACTAGATTCAAAGCTCTTTCCATCGTTAGCTATAGTGATCAATTCTTTTTTCAATTCTTCGTGAGATTCTTCACCTATTATCTTATCGAAATTTGTGGTCAACT
>JAFDTP010000087.1 GCA_019594195.1 Thermoplasmata archaeon | reverse complement strand
CGAGCTGATCTTTGATCAGTGAGCGTTAGGAATTCATTCCTGACAGATTCCCGCCAGTGGCTTTCCATTTATTTTTCACAGTGATCGCGGGTTCACGAGCTGATCTTTGATCAGTGAGCGTTAGGAATTCATTCCTGACAGATTCCCGCCAGTGGCTTTCCATTTATTTTTCACAGTGATCGCGGGTTCACGAGCTGATCTTTGATCAGTGAGCATTAGGGATTCATTCCTGACAGATTCCCGCCAATGTTTTTATTTTTATATTCTGATTTCAACCTATGACTTTTTCTCGTTACCTAAAGTAAATATAAAGGATATCCCAATTCGCTTGTAGATAAGATGACCGATGGAAGTGCGCTTTTGATAAGTTCGGACGGAGTAGTTTCGGAAACAGTAGAAAGGGGAAAAAATATTGAGATACAGAGATTGGTCACCGACAAAGAAGGAGCTGAGAATTGTTTCATGAGAAAATTCACTATGGAACCAGGGGCTCATATGCCACACCATGAACACGATAAGACTGATCACGTTCAATATATTTTGAAAGGAAAGATGAAAGTCACACTCGGAGATGAGACGAAGATAGCTGAAAAAGACGATGTCCTGTACATACCCTCAGATGTACCGCATTCTTACGAAAATCCATATGACGAGAGTATCCAGTTCCTTTGTATAGTTCCGGCTGGGGAGATAAAGACAGAGATAAAGGAAAAAAAAGAGTGATGAGATATCCTGATAAAGATCAGGAACCTCCTTTTAATCGTTTTTTATTATCACCATAACCCCCTAGTGTGTTAGTGAAATGATCACAGCTTATTCATCATGTGCTTTTTCAGTTTCAACTTTCGCATTCTAGTATCGACGCGATGTTACCAATCCTTGTCCTCACTCATTTATCCTCCTATTTACTTCTTCAGTGTTTTCTGACTTCTGCTTCGATGCATCTCTAGAAGTTGAACTCTTCCGATATATTATCAGGGCTAATAGCAGTGACATCACCAGTAATATGAGAGTGAACCCAGGTGTGTCATCTTCGTCATCATCAGTTTCTTCTTCTGCGAAGTGCACCGTTACTTCTTTGTTTTCATCCATCGTTATGGTTATCTCCACACTAGTCGACTCATTTGAGATATCTCCAGTCCACTTGTCGAATACCCAACCCTCTCCTGGTGTAGCTAATATGATAACCTCATCACCTGCCTCGAAGATATGGTCACCTGCTTCTGGGTCAGTAGATCCTTCTCCCTCTACTTTTATTGTGAGCACGAAATTTTCCTCTCCCAATTCAGCAAAGTTGGCTATTATAGTTTTGTCACTGTCCATGGTCACCGTTATTTCTCGTGAACTATCTTCTACATCCCCTGTCCATCTATCAAAATACCAACCGTCAGCGGGAGTAGCTGTGATGATGACTTCTTCACCAGCTTCGTATGTGTGAGTCCCTTCCTCTAGGTCGGTACTTCCTTCACCTACTGTCTGTAGAGTGAGTTCATAAGTCACATCGTCAAAAGTATCATCGCCTTCTTCTACGACCACTGTATATTCCATTTCTTCAAAACTTATCGTGTACTCTCCGGGTTCATAGAAAGTATGAGTATACTCACCATATGACTCTCCGGTCGCTCCGACTTCGAAGTTGTAGACGACCGAACCGTCAATGTAAACTGGTATAACACCACTTAGATCTCCAGCATTTTCGGATATCAGGTAAATTGTGACTTCTAGTGGGAACTGCCCTGCATCGTAATCGACCATCATATCGTAGTTGATCGGTATGAATCTATCGTCGTCGTAGCCCGGCGGAAAAATAGGTGCGTCAGGCCCGGCGAAGTCTACCTCCATCAATCCCTCGTTATAAACAAAAACTGAAGATATCAGTAATTCACTCGGATTACCTATCTGATCTCTAGTGAAGGATATGCTCAGAGTATCTGTACCGAGTCCGCTGGTACTGGGTTGGAAGTTATTTGCAAATCCACCTGTACCGCGCCAGATATATGCAGACATCTCACAATCACCGTTATTATACCAGATATCAAATTCTCCATCCCAACTGGCATCTCTTAAGTCGATCTCATAATATATGTCAGGATGATCTCTTACGATACCTTTCAACGTCAGACTTACAGTCACTATCCCTTCACCTTCTGTGATCTCGACCCTGAGGATATCCGTATCGGGACTGTCTACGAATTCCCAATCATCATCCCCGGGACCGATCAGTCGCATGACGTCACCCTCAGGATCCGTGATAAGATCACTATATGGTGTATCCGGTTCATCTGTTTCATCAGTAACTGTAACAGTTACAGTCTCGTCTCCAAACATCACAATGTATGTTCCGGGTTCGTAAAATGTATAGGAGAATTCATCCCAATCAAAATCATAAGCACCTAATTCAAGTACACCTATAACTTCTCCGTCGATCGTAACGGGTATTTCACCATCTTCTTCCCCTATATTTTCCGCTTCTACCTCTATCCAAACTTCTAAAGGTGCTGGTCCCAAATTAGGCTGAACAGATAACCTATGATCTATAGGTACGAAACCTTCACCAGGATCTGTAGAGTCGTCAGGACTCGCCGTGTCCCAATAATACTCATAATCATCTTCTCCTTCTATGTAGTCATAAGTGTATATCATAGAGAATCGTAGTGAAGCAGGATTGAGCAAATCATCAATAGAGGTGCTAATACTCAAGGTGTTAGTACCTACACCTGATACTTCTTCATCATACATGCTCCACCCGTGCTCATTACTGGCCCAGACAGTGGCGTTATCTTCGATATAGTAGAAGTAGTAGAAACCACTCTCACCATCTTCTAAATAAATGTAGTAATGGGTGCTTGCTTCGTCAGTGATTGTACCCTTTACCGTCAATGAGACCGTTATGATATCATCGCTCTCCGATAATTCTGCCCGGATTATATCGATATTTGGTCTTTCAACATTGTATCTCCAACCGGTTCCATGAATATGCGTAACATCCCCCTCTTCGTCTGTCAATACATCGCTGTATTCTTCGCTTTGAGCTCCCGCTACAGCAGGAATTGCTAAAAGCAGCGAGAAAGCTATAAGCGTTGCTAAATATTTTTTTATTTTCATATCATTCCCTCCGTATCCCTCCGCTATACGGATGATCTGATAGTATATACGAAAACACCTCTATATAGACTTTTCTTAACTATATAATTTATATAATAAGTATTATAGGATATTTATTATCAAATAAGTTTGATAACTTTTATTAAGCAAAGAAAAAAGTTGGATCATATATTC
Organism: Thermoplasmata archaeon; assembly: GCA_019594195.1. Next base: position 3,635 of record JAFDTP010000087.1, on the reverse strand, counting down.
AAAAATAAAAGATTCATCACCATAGAATTTATATATCAAATGAAAGATTATCTTACGGAAATATATGGAGGCTGAAAATATGGATGATGAGCAAAAAGGCGTTTCAGCGGGACTAGGAGTATTGGTTCTAGGTGTACTAATAGTGATAGGTATTTTGATAATCAAGTTCGTTAGGATAGACGCTTTTGATCCCTTCTTAGGTATAGATAATCCTGAGAACACCTATGGTATGTATTTCATATTGGGTTTAGTGGTAGGAGTCATAGTGATGATAATCGGTGGTGCTATGTCTGCCATGAAAAAAGGTGAACCGGAAGAGGAAGAGATAGACGAGGAACTCGAAGAGGAATTGTCAGAATTAGAAGAAGAGATACAGGAAGAAGGTATATGTCCTACATGCGGCGCAGTGATACCCATTGATGCAGAAGAGTGTCCTGAATGTGGTGAAGAGTTAGAGCCGCCCGAAGAAACAGAAGAAGAGGAAGAACTCGAGGAAGAAGAGGAAGAAGCGATGTTCGAAGAACAGGAATGCCCGATATGCGGTGCGGAAGTACCCGGTGACGCTGACGAATGTCCAGAATGCGGTGAACCAATGGGAGAAGAAGCCGAAGAAGACGTCTTCGAGGACTTGTAGGCTCTCTTCGAACCTTCAAATCTTTTTTTAATCTTACGATATCATCTTCTAATTTTTTTGTATTTTTTCAAGAACTTGTACAGCGCATCTTCATATTTTTTTGAAATGATGTTCCAATCGTATTTTTTGACTACACCTGGATGAACTTTTTCTGTTAAACATATCGCTAACTTCCCCAAGAAATCTTCTCTATTTGAGTAGCAGTGTACCCCTTCACCTTTGAATCTTTTTTCAGCCACAGGCATATTACTACTCAGGACCGGAACTCCACATGCGAGGTAAGTGAGTACTTTACTACCCATGGTGAGGTTGTTCATCTTTTTATCCTTTCTCGGATTGAGACCAACGTCCATGGCGGAGATGTATGGAGACAGTTCTTCGTAGTCCACTCTGCCGGTAAATATCACATCATCTTCGACTCCGACATGTTTACTCAGATCTTTTAAAAAGTCTGAATGATCTGTATGAAGATCGGGTCCGATTATCAGGAGTGTAGCTCCAGGATATCTTTTTTTTACAGTGGGTAACATCTTGATTATATCTTCAAGGTCTATCCAATCTTCGAGCGATCCTACGTATCCTAAAACCGGTCTGGTCATATCGTATTCATCGAATACTTTGGTTGGGTCGGTCGGTGTTATCTTATCCATATCAAGCCCATTCGGAACGACCTCTATATCACAGTCTGTTTTATTTTCAAGATGATTTTTAAAACTCTCGGTCGGCGTGATGATGCCGTCGGCTCTTCTAATATTTACTGATGTCAGTATATCAGCAGTCAGTTCAGCCATCTTATCCATGGGTCTATCGTAATAAGATGAAGCGCTCTGAGGAAAATGATCGAGATAATCAACTATCACGGGGACATCCTGTATAGACGCTGTAAAACTAGGTATGATATTAGATGATACGATAACATCATATCCTCCACTCTTATCCCTGATCCTTTCAGAATATCTTCTAAAGTTTCTAAGGTAATAAGTGTCGATCCCATCATCGGAATCACACCCCATCTCTATCAGATTGCATTCCGTCGCTCTTTTTTTATCCTCGAACATCTTGAAATGACAGACATCGACCCTATGCTTTTTTGCAAGTCTATCAAAGATAAAGTTCAATCTGTTCGGAACGGGGTGTCCTATCCAATCCGTCGTAGGGACCACCAATATCTTTAGTTCATTCATGATAGAAACCTCATATCCTGTACTCCTGGAGATCTTCACCGGGTTCAGTGTCGATGCCGATTTTCTCCTCTATTTTACTTGCCAATTCTTCTATCCTCTCAGCTACTGGTGGATAGAAATGTGTAAGGACTAGTTTCTTTATATCTGTTCCTTCGATATTGGCCATCAAACCTTCTGGATCGGTGTGGGCTTCCGATTCTTCGATGAGTGACAGCTCATGGATCAAAAGGTCCGTTTTTGCTACTTTATCGATCACCTCTTTGCGTGGTGCGGTATCACCTGTGTACGCTATCTCTCTGTCACCATCTGATATATTATATCCTTGACTGGATTCTGTATGGTCGGTCTTGAATGGCCGGATATCGAGTTCTCCATCGATAACTTCTCCAGGCTCTAATACGGTGAACTTGAGGTCGGTCCTGTCATATTCTTCTAAACATCTCCACATATCTACAAGTTTTCTTTCAAGACCAGGAGGAACAACGACCTGATAATCAGCTTTTCCGATATCGAGCCATGATGCTTTCGTGAGAGAAGCTAGGTCCTGGATATGGTCTAGATGTCCGTGAGTTATACAGATAGTATCTATCTCTTCCGCATCGACTCCGGATTCCACTAATCTCAGAGGGACTCCCATGCCGCAGTCTAGTAATATCTTACTTTCAGAAGATTCCACCAGAACACCAGACTGAGCTCTTCCTGATAAGGGGATCCCGCCGGAAGTTCCCAGTAAAGTCACTTTCATGGCATTACTATAAGTATATGGCTTATTATCGCTTTCGCTTCGATTCAAAATAAAAGACGCCCTCTAAAACGGCATAAATATGATGTTTAGCATTATCAAAAGGACAAATAGCTGTATATATCGTTCATTTTATTTGATTCATATCTCGGCTTTACCGTCTTGCTCCAACATATTCATCATCTTCTCTATCTCCTTCTCTAGTTTCTCTTCGTCTTCTAATTCTTTCCTGACTTTTTCGTTCTGTTCCATCAGTTGTTTTTTCCTTTTCAGTTCTTCTTGTCTCTTCTCTCTTTTCATCTCTATGACTTCATCCTTCATCTCCATGGCTCTCTCGTGATAATGGTCTGCCCTCTCCTTGATATCGATGAACTTCTCGTGCAGTTTGTCAGCTTCATCGGAGATATTATCCATCTCTTCGTACAGTTCCTGCATCTTATCGTGATGTTCTTGTGAAGCCTCAGAATATTCCACCACCAATTCGTGCTCCTCGTCGGCCTCTTCGAATAGTTCATCTATCTTCTGATCGAGTTCTTCTACTTCTTCTATTATCTCGTCCTGTTCTTCAAGGAGCTCCTTCTTTTTCTCTAGTTCTTTTCTCTTTTCTTTCATCTTGTCTAAAAGCTCATTTTCCTCATTTAGTGTGAGAGCAGTGGTCTGTTGTTTCCTCTCGAGCTGATCGATCTCCACTTTGAGTTCTTCGACCTTTTCAGATAAGTTATTGTCGATCTCGTCTTTCTTGTCTCTCTTGAATTGGACTAGCTCTTTTGCCTTTGATTGAAGTTCATTTCTCTTCTTCTTGTGTTTTTTTGCCTCTTTGGTCAGGTCATCTCTTTTCTCTTTAAGCTCGTCCAACTCTTCACGGATCTTGTTTTTTTGTTCATTAAGTTTGTCTCTCTCTTCTCGATAAAAATTAGCTTCCTGGTTCAATTCGTCTCTCTTTTCTACTAAACTCCTGAATTTATCCTCTGCCTCGCCGATCTTCTGTGGGTCTAAATCTTCGTTTTCAGCCATCGCCAATCGGTAAAAAGTAGCCGTCTCTAAATAATAAGGTTTTCCCTCTTTTTTGCTCCGG
>JAFDTP010000147.1 GCA_019594195.1 Thermoplasmata archaeon | reverse complement strand
GTAGATTCATAGAGCCGTATACCCGCTTCGTCATTGCCTTCTAAGTGGTTACCGTCGAGCTCGTTGGAGTCGGAACTATATAAGGAGATACCATACTGATTTTCACTCACGAGATTATCTCTCAACAGGTTGTATTCTGAATCCATCAAAACTATACCGGAATCTCCGTGGACTTGAACAGTGATGTTCTCCTCCAATTCTCGTTCATCTTCTAATACAGCGGTTATGGTCAATTCTATCTCACCTGAACTAGTGGGTGTCCATCCACCGGTGTAATAGCCGTCGTTGGGTTGATCTCCTCCGGAACCGTCATCCTCAAGATATATCGTATCTTCTCCCGAACTGAATTCTACTGAGACGTTAGCTCCTAAGACCGGATCAACACCGTCGTTGAGAGAAACGGTGACCGGTGTTTTTTCACCCCACTCAAGATGTGATGTTGGTCTGTGCACCCATATATTTACATCTTCGGGATCCGGCTGCAGCTCCAGAGCTTGGTGTGCGTTTATCCTTCCTTCTGTCAGCATTATATCTTCGAACCTTTCGTAACTTTCCGCTGAAGATAAGACAGCGTTCTTCAACTGGTTGTGATCGTAATCGGGCCGGTGAGACCTCAATAGAGCTAACAGACCTGAAACGTGAGGTGCAGCCATCGAAGTCCCGCTGGCGAATCCGTACTCTTCACCAGGAAGAGTGCTGTTGATATCGACGCCCGGAGCTCCGACGTGAACACTCCTTTCTCCATAGTTGGAAAACCTTGCCAGCTCATCTTCCTCGTTCGTAGCGGCTACCGAGATAACATTCGATAGATCGTAGTTCGCGGGATAGAAGGGAGTCTCATCGGCATCCGCTCTAGCGTTCCCTGCCGCCGCAACGAAGGAAATACCGGCTTCCTGATGCTGCTTTATCGCTTCATGCAATATCTCGCTGTACTGTGTGCCGCCCCAACTGTTCGAACTCGCGATCACATTCTCGCCCTCTAATCTCTGTTCGAGTACATATTCTAGACCTGCGACGGCATCAGACATAGCGATCCCCTCTGCACCTCCTATCTTGATGCCCATAAGGCTCACGTTCCAGTTTACTCCTACGACACCTTCATCGTTATCTCCTACAGCGCCGATTGTTCCTGCGACATGAGTGCCGTGACCGTGATCGTCCATCGGATCATAAGAATCGTTCACCGCGTTGTAGCCGTGATGACCTTCGTCACTTGTCCACATGTTATCTTCCAGATCGGGATGATCGTGATCTATACCAGTGTCGACCACAGCAACGACCACTTCTTCGCTCCCGGTGGTCATCTCCCAGGCTTCAGGAGCATCTATCATCGGCATGCCCCAGAGTGAATCGTAACCCGGATCGTCCGGGATATTTTGGAAAAATTCCATATGATAGTCGGGTTCAGCGGTGATCACCTCATCCATCTCACTGAGAGTATCTACGGCCCTATCCACATCTAAACCGCTATCCAATTCTATCTCGACCATATCGAACACGGTAAATACGCGTGAAGTCATTCCATCGATCTTACTCGAGATCTCATCAGACCTGAGCTTGAGGGCTGTCTCTTCACCGTGTCTATCTACCCTCTCGGTATCAGGCGTTTCTAGATGTACTAAAACTCTATCTTCAGAGTACTCTATATCTTCATCAGAACTTAGAGTCTCTGAAGGAGGATCTTCCTTGTATATCAGATTGTTAACCAACTCATTATCCTCAGACCCTTCCAATAGGATATCTTGACCTTCATCCGATTCTATGATATTGTCCTCCAACGAGTTCCCAGAACTCTCATAAAGGTAGATAGCACCCTGAGTATTGTTCTCAAAGGTGTTATTGATAACCTGTCCGTTAAAGGTATTGTAGATATGGATACCTCTGTTGGAGAAGTACCTGCCTGTACCTTCACTAGCATTGTGTAGATGACTTTCTCTTATCTCGAAATGATCGGTCACGTTACCTATGAATATACCGTATCCAAAACCTTGACCGTCTATCTCTAATCCCTCGATGACGTAAGGGTCCTCTTCACTTCCATCTCCGGACCAATTCCTCTCCATCGATTTGTTTTCGAATTCTTCGTCGCTGTCTATACGGATGGGATCGCTTTCATTGTATTCTAACTCACGATCAGGTATCTCACGAGATACGATCTCGCTAGAGATTTTTTCATCTGAATCACCAGATCCTTCATCATACTCTCTCTCACTGTTCCAATAGCTTCCCTCGATCATGTTCTCCCGCTCTTCAAGGTAAGAGTTTCTTTCTTCCTCGTTTTCTTTTTCGGGACTCTTTTCGATCTCAGAACTCTCCTCTAAAGTCGTGTTTTCGACACCTTGGTTAGATACAATCATCAAACTGAATACAAGTACTAAGGTGACGAGTATAACATACAATTTTTTTTGCATATTCTACCCTCTATTACGTCTGATTTGTTCACTGTTTAAGGGAATTAAATATTTTTTGAGTTAAATCATGTTGATAGGAACGATAAAATCTTACCAACCTTTTTATATGACCTTATCTTGTTTTCACCCCATATACGCCTTATAAAAAGGAAAACCATTTTAAAAATTTGAGGAGGAAGAAAAAATATGGTACAACTCCATGACCAAACTTTAAGGGACGCGCACCAATCCGTTCTAGCTACCAGACTGAGAACGGAAGACATGTTACCTATATGTGACAAGATGGATCAGGTTGGTTTCGACTCCATGGAGATATGGGGTGGAGCCACTTTTGATGCGTGTATCAGATATCTAGACGAAGATCCCTGGGAAAGGCTGAACAAGCTCAGCGATGCTTTACCCAACACTAGAACACAGATGCTCGAAAGAGCTATGAACATCGTAGCTTACAAAAATTATCCAGACGACGTTGTGAAAAAATTCATCCACTACGCTTATAAAAACGGCTGTGACAGCTTCAGGATCTTTGATGCGTTGAACGATCTTAGAAACATGAAAGTCCCTATAGAACAGGCCAAAAAAGAAGGAGCCCACGTTCAAGGCTCTCTCTGTTATACTATCTCGCCGATACATACCGTTGAAAAATATGTTGAGAAATTCAAAGAACTGGAAAAGATGGGATGCGATTCTCTATGTATAAAGGACATGGCAGGCATGATCTCACCTCCCAGGGCCTACGACATAATAAAAGGATGTAAAGAGGCAGGGATAGACATACCGATAGATCTTCACAGCCATAACACGTCCGGCATGACCGGCATGGCTTACATGAAAGCAATCGATGCAGGTGTCGACGTCATCGATACTTCTTTCTCTACTCTTACAGGAGCGACGGGACAACCTCCG
>JAFDTP010000035.1 GCA_019594195.1 Thermoplasmata archaeon | reverse complement strand
CTTTTAGTTTTTCATCTTTGATCTGTTTTTCTCTTTCAAGTTCGTTTTCTAACTCGCTGATCTTAGATTCCTTTTCTTTTAGTTTTTCATCTTTGATCTGTTTTTCTCTTTCAAGTTCGTTTTCCAACTCGCTGATCTTAGATTCCTTTTCTTTTAGTTCTTTTTTGAGATCTTCATTTTTCTTTTTTAGATCTTTTAATTCCTCATCGTATTCTCTCTTTTTGCCCTCGGTTCGAGTTTTACCTATACTTTCTTCTATTTCTCTCTCTAATCTTTTTGCTTTATCGAGTTCAGGATCGATGTTTAGAGCCTTTTGTATAGATGATCTAGCGCTCTCTAGCTCACCCAATTTTTTCAGATATGCGGCTTTTATGTAGTGGTATTCAGGATTTTCAGGGTCTAACTCGATCAATCTATCGGCAGATTGTTTTGCCTTCTCTAATTCTTCTTTCTTCTCATGGATCAAAGCTTTATTGAGATAGGCATCTTCAAATTCAGGTTCCAAAGATATCGCTTTTTCAATAGAACTCAGTGCCTTATCGTTATCTCCTGCTTTCAGATGACAGAGAGCTTTATTGTTCCAAGCGGCATGTTTTTCTGGATCGATCTGTAAGACTTCTTCAAAGAATGATATAGCCTTCAAGTATTCCTGATTATTATATGCCTTCTTACCTTTTTCTCCTAAGCTTTTAGTTTTGTTTTTTTCATCCTGTGATAGATATTTTTTTTCTTCAGACGTATCTTTTTCTTTTTTCTTGCCGGAGCTTTCTCTGATATGACTCTCGATCACCGGGATCATATCGAATTTTTTCAAAAGTTTATAGAATGGGGTACCTCCAACAAATTCGATCTTTTCAGTCTTTTCTATAGGTCTATCTCTTAGCGTCGTGGTCAAAAAAAGGCCATATTTATTACCATCTAATAGGTCATTTAGTTCTGTTATATCTTCTTTCAGATCTTCTTCACTTCTAGTGCACTTTATCAAATAGTCTCGGACTTTTCCCCCTCTCTCTATTTCACCTTCGACAACGATAGAATCATCTTTCCTTTCCAAAGATGAAATTTCGAAACCCATTTTTTCCAATAACTCTGAACAGGTCCTTTGGAAGTCTTCATCTGAAACTGATTTCAGTGCCTGTATGGTTTGTTCCTCATTCAGCAAAATTCCACCTTTGGATTATAAGATATTCTACGATAACTTCACAATATCGAAATACCTCATATTACATAACTTTTATGATTTTTTAACAAAACAGTTTATTTTTTATCTCTAATCAGGGCTAAGACCTTTTCATGTTTCGGAAATTATAGGATTTCCAAACAAAGAAGGAATTTCATTCCTTCGGCTTCTAGGAATTTTGCAAAATTCCTCTGTATCACGAGGTGGTTTCTGAGTGGAAGAAGGAATTCTATTCCTTTGCATTGCTGGAATTCTGTTCCAGCTATCTCTAGAAATTCTTTTAAATTTCCAGAAGACACTACAGGAAAACCAGGTTTTCCTGTTAGGTTCAGGGAGAGGAGGATGTCACAGCTTTTACAACCGAAACATATTAAATGAGAAAAAAACATCCTGGTATGGTAGCATGACCAAGATGTTGATATGTTATTATTCGAAAACAGGGACCACTGAGGAGATGGCAGAAGAGATCTATGAGGGTGCAAAAGAAGCTGATGTCGACTTAGAGGTAGATCTTAAAATGGTTGAAGATGTAGATATCTCAGCACTACCAGAATATGATTCTATCGTCCTTGGCTCTCCCACCTATTACGGCTTGCCATCTAGTGAGATTAAAAAATTTTTAGATAAAAGTATAGAGCATCACGGGGATCTCGATGGGATGGTAGGAGGTGCATTCGCATCTAGTGCCAATACTGCTGGAGGTAATGAGACCACAATAATAGCCATACTTGAGGCCCTGATAATCCACGGCATGGTGATCAAAGGTATGCCTAAAGGCGACCATTATGGGCCTGTTGTCGTTGGAGAAGCCGAAAAAGACGATTTGGAACAGTGCAATTATTATGGCAGATGGCTAGCTGAATTCACCGAAAAGATATCTGGATCGGAGGTCGTATGATGGACTTCAAAAAAGTAGCTGAAAAAAGACGAAGCGTAAGGTCTTTTGAAGATAAAGATATCCCTGAAGAGGAAATAAAAGAGATAATAAAGATCGGTCACTCTGCTCCCTCTGCTGGGAATCGTCAAGCTAGAGATTTCATAGTTATAAAAGATGAAGGAGAAAAACAACGTTTGGTAGAAAATGCTTACGGACAATCATTCATCGCAGATGCACCTTGGGTAATAGTGGTCTGCGCGAACAAAGAGAGATCAGCTGAAAGATATGGTGAAAGAGGTAGAAAGCTTTATTCGATACAGGATGCAACAGCATCGGTAGAAAATATGCTGCTAGCTGTTGTGGATAAAAATTATTCATCTGTTTGGATAGGTGCTTTTGAGGAAGAGAAAGTATCGGATCAGCTCGGAATACCTAACGGAGTAAGACCGATATGTCTTTTACCGATCGGTCATCCAGCCGAGATACCCGACGAACCAGATAAGATGGACGCTGAAGAATTGATACACTATGGGCGATGGTGAAGAAAAGATCATGTCTGAACTAGACCTTCATCTTTTACGATATGGGGAGATAGGCATAAAGAGTGCCAATATAAGAAAACACTTTGAGGATATATTGATACAGAATATGGAAAACACCTTTTTAGATAGGGGTGAAGAGTTGGTGATCGAAAAAAAAGATATGGGTAGGATCTTTGCCTACACCCAGGCTGAAAATTCATACCTTTTTTCAAGGACGTTCGGTCTCGTTTCTTTTAGTCCGGCGAAAAGATCGGACAGTGATATATCGAAGTTGCAAATAGAAGGTAAGAAATTCAGTAGGAGTATATCTGGTACTTTTGCAGTTAGAGCAAGAAGGGTCGGAGAGCACGATTTTGATAGTCAAGATGTAGAGGACATGGTCGGTGAAGCTATCTTAGAGGAAGATCCCGATCTTGAAGTCGACTTAGATGCACCTGAAAATGAATTCCACATTGAGATAAGGCATTCCGATGCATACGTTTTCACCGAGATCATCGATGCACCCGGAGGGCTTCCAGTGGGCTCCCAAGGTAAGATCGCCGCCTATGTTGAAGATGAACGGGATTTTTTGGCCGCCTGGTTGATCATGAGACGAGGAGCTAGACTATACATCATATGTGAAGATCAAGAATTATTAGAACGCTTGAGAAAATGGGACGTGAGTATAAAGGAGATCCGATCTGAATCAACAGCCGATCTATCCTCGATAGATTTTCCTGAGAAGGCCCAGGCTTTGGTAGTGGGGGAAACTATATCGGATCGTTCTAAGATCGATACCGACCTGATGGTACTTAGACCTTTGATAGGTTTTACAGAGGATAGGATAGAAGATATGCTTTCAAGGATCGAAAGATTGGAGTGGGAACCTGACACTCTATAAAGAACAATAGATTTTGATAGTTTATAAGACTCTCACCCAATCATTCAGATGCCCATCTTTCATCCAATATCTCTTCCTCGCCATCTTCTTCCCCCTTACCATCTTCTTTTATCTTTTCTAGGTTTTTCACAGGATGGATCTTTTTTGTGATAGTAATATCTGACTTCTTCAATTCGAGATCGCCACCATAATAGATATCACCGACAATATTCACGTTTTCAGAGATATCGATATCTTTTTCACAGTAAACATTCTCAACGCTCGACCCTCTTTTTAGAACCACCTTATCTTCTGCCCTAATATCCTTGACCCTCGATCGTTCAGAAAGAGCAACGCTGTTCCCTTTCACATCACCTTCTACTTTGCTATCTGGACCTATATCTACGTCTCCTTGGTTTGAGGTTGCATAACCCTGGATTATCACCTCTTCTTCGATTATCACATCACCGTCGGCTTCGAGTGAACCCTTAACTGTGGAATCACTTCCTATCCTTAGATCTGTTTCTGAAAAAAGATCCCTATCGATGACGGAGCCGGGCTTTATGTCAACGCCATATCCTTTCATTTCCTCTTCCAGGTCCTGGTCGCTTTTTGTTGGTTTTTCTTCTTTTTTGGAAGGTTGAACATCCTCATCGACATCTTTGAATTTTGGTTCTTCTATAACCTTTCTATCGTCGTGTGATTTGTCAAATTGGGTTGGCTTCTTACTTTCAGGCAAATCAGATATCGTTTGTGTTTCATCATCTCTTATCTCTGTTACCTCATCCCTTAGCGATTTCACTTCATCCTTCAGATCTGATAATGTTTCTAAGAGATCGTCCGAACTCTTATCGCTGAACTCATCTACTTTCTTCTCATTCTCCATCTTTTTCATCTGTTTTTTTATGTCTTCTTTTTCTTCATCGATCGTTGAGATAACATCTCCCTCTATTTTTTTCCGTCTATCACCATGATCGATGACCTCTTTTTGCCCTTTCAAATTTTGTAGCTGTTTTTTCAGTTCTTCGTTCTCTCTCCTAAGGTCTTCTATAGAATCGTGTATCTTCTCAAGGTCCGCATCTTCTCTTTTGAACTGGTCTGGATATCTTTTATCATGCAACTCTTTTTCAAGATTTATTTCCTGGTCCTTTAGAAAATCCATCATCTCTCTGACTTCTGAAACTAGGTCTTTATCACCGCTAAATGTTTTCTCTCTAATCTTTTTTGAAGAAGGACCGATCCTTTTTATATTGAAGTCAAGCTCCTTCTCTAATAATCTCAGTTGTTCTCTTCTCAATTCAGACTCGTCTAGTACGATCAATAATGTGGAATGATGTTGATTTATCTGATCATCGATAGATCTGAAAAACCTTATCATCGTTTCAGGAGAATTGTTCTCTAGAAGAAGATGGATACCATGGATCAGTACAACGCCGTCTTCTTCGGATATGAACCTCTTTATTATCAGCCCTAAGAGATCGAGTTCATCATAATCTATAGCGGATTTATCATGGTTATCTGAAAGGCGGGCGAAATCTATACCTAAAAGATCGTATCTTTTTTTGAGTTCTCTTGGATTTTCGTTAGTGATGCATAATCCTCGTTTGTTTTCTGTTAAGGATCTAAAAAATTCTAAGGCATGTCCTGCATCTTTTGTTTTTAAAAGATGAGTTTTTCCGTGTCTGATATTTCCTTCACTTCTCACATTTACATCCTCCTGTCTTCATAGATTTTAGATATGATCGATAATTGACTACCCATCGTTCGGTTAGTATCCATTTAACCTTTATCTTTTGCTACTAAATACTCTTCTCATATTATAAACCTTGACCTCATACATCATCTTATTTGATCAACTATCTTCTAAATCCCTAAATTATCTAAAAACCTATGATAAACTTTATTTCTTTGATATGTAATAGAGCCTCCGTGAATAAGATGTCTCCGGCTCAATCGACTAGTGCAGATGGTGTTGAATGGGATCTGACCGACCTGTATGAAGGACCTGATGATCCTAAGTTAGATGAGGATATAAAAAAGACTATCGAGGACGCTGAGAAGTTCCAAGAAAAGTATAAAGGTAAGATAGAAGCTGGTGATCTATCCCCGTCAGAGTTCAAAGAAGCTATGGAAGAATACGAAGATATACATGAATCCATAAATAAGATCTCTTCATTTGCCTCCCTTTATCATGCGATGGATACACAGGATCCAGATAGAGGGGCCCTACTCCAAAGATCTGAACAAAAAAAGAGTGAAGTGAAAAACAGGCTGATATTTTTTGAATTGGAATGGCAGTCTCTTTCTGAAGAAAAAGCAGAACGATATCTTGAAAGCGATGAGCTGGAACATTACAGGAGTTATCTGAACAATTGGAGACGATATACGCCTTACATGCTTTCTGAGTACGAAGAGCAAATAATCGAATCTCTACAGAACACGGGAAAAGAAGCTTTCAAAAGATTATTTGATCAAACAGTAGGTGATATAACTGTTGAATTCGAAGCAAACGGGGAGAGCTATGAGATGGTTTTGGATCAGGCTCTTTCGGTTTTATATGAAGAGGACAGGAACAAACGAAGAGCGGCATCTGATGCTATAACTGAAGCTCTCAAGGAGGAAAACAAGCTTTTGAATTTCATTTTCAATAATATAGTGCAGAACCATACTACTATCTGTGAATTCAGAGATTATCCGGACCCGATGAAACCTAGAAATCTCGATAATCGAGTCGACCGTGAAACAGTAGATGCGCTGATGGAAACAGTCGAGGACAACTCCCATATCGTTGAAAGGTTTTATGAACTCAAAAAGGAGATAGGTGATTTCGATGAACTCTATGATTATGATAGGTACAATCCTCTTCCAGGAGGTGTCCCTGAAGCAGAGTTCGAGGAAAGTCGAGGAAAGGTTTTAGAGGCATATGAAAAATTCTCTCCAAAGATGAAGGATATCGCAGAGAAGTTCTTTGAAAATGATTGGATCGACGCTGAGATCAAAGAAGGAAAACGTGGAGGGGCTTTCAGTGCCAGTACTGTGCCATCGGTACATCCATACATAATGCTGAACTTTTCAGATAAAACTAGCGATATGATAACTATGGCTCACGAGTTAGGGCACGGAGTGCATCAATATCTTGCAAGGGACCAAGGTGCTCTCCAACAAAGTACGCCGTTGACCACGGCAGAGATGGCTAGTGTTTTCGGTGAGATGCTTCTATTCGACAAGCTCATGGATGAAGTCGATGATGACGAAACTAAACTGGTTTTGATAGGAAACAAGCTACAAAGAGATTTCGCCACTGTTTTCAGACAGGTCATCATGACTAGATTCGAACAAAAACTTCATCATGCATATAGAGAAAAGGGAGAACTAAAAAGTGAACAGATAAACGAATTATGGCTTGAAGCGAACATGAAAGAATTCGGTGAATCTGTCGAACTCAGAGAGGAATATGGCTGGTGGTGGAGTTACGTACTTCATTTCGTCCATTATCCATTTTACTGTTATGCCTACGCCTTCGGAGAACTACTTGTTCTAGCGCTATACGATCTTTATCAGGAGAGAGGCGATGAATTCGTCCCGCAGTATCTAGACCTTTTGAAAGCTGGAGGTTCCGAGGATCCGAAAGATCTGCTACAAAAAATAGGTATAGACATAACCGATCCTAACTTCTGGAATAGGGGTATAGAGGTTTTGAAAGAAAAAGTCGAACAGATGGAGGATTTAGCAGAAAAGACAGGGAAGATCTGACTGATCTTTCAAACCTAAACATTTTTAATTGATAAACTCTTAATCTCGCTGTGATAGACATGGATTGGGAACAGGACGAGATAAGGAATCTAAAAGAAAATCAGTATATAATAATCGACGACGAACCTTGTGAGATCAAGAGCATAGATACTTCGAAGCCAGGAAAACACGGCGAAGCTAAAGCTAGGATAGAAGCTAAAGGGATCTTTGATAACAAAAAACACAGCATGTTGAATCCGGTCACTACCAAGATAAGAGTCCCTATAATAGATAGAAGAAAGGGTCAAGTAGTCAACAAATCCGGCGGAGAAGTAAATATAATGGATCTAGATACCTACGATACTTTCCAGATAAATGTAGATGAAGAGACCTACGAAGAAATAGAACAGGGTCAAGACATAAGATATCTAGAAGCGATGGGTAGGAAAAAGATAATCCAGACATGAACAAGGATAGAAAATTCGCGGGATTCACCTCTCATCTGAAAGAAGCTTCCTATACCATTGTTGGAGTACCATTTGATAAGACTTCTTCTTTTCGAACTGGTACGAGAGATGGACCATATAAGATAAGGGATGCGTCCTACTGTTTTGAACCTTATCTTATGGAATATGGTATCTCACTGAGTCAGTTGCCCCTTTGCGATCTCGGGAACATGAGTTATGATGATTTTAAGGAACTTCAAGAAAAAATACATGAAGTAACGGGAAACGTCCTTGATGAAGAAAGTTTTCCGATCTTTTTAGGTGGTGAGCATTCCATTTCGGTTCCCGTGGTTTCATCTGTCAGGGAGAGATATTCTGATCTAACTGTTTTGATCCTGGACGCTCACCTCGATTTCAGGGACTCTTATGAGGGGCTAAAACACAGCCATGCAACAGTTTCACGTAGGATATCAGAGATCGCAGGTCTTGAAAACGTTATCGTAGGTGGTGTTAGATCTTTCTCTAGTGGATCTGCTGACATCGAAAAGCCTACTTATTACTCTTCAAAGCAGATAAAAACCTCAACAGAGTTTTTGGACCTTATAGATGAAGATGTAGACCATCCTGTTTATCTGTCTATAGATATGGATGTTATCGATCCATCTTCCGCTCCAGGTGTCGGAAATCCAGAACCGTTCGGACTTGCTCCTACTGAGATAAAAAAGATCATCTCAAATATCTCAACATCATTGGTCGGGATGGACATAGTAGAGGTCAACCCTAAATATGATGAGTCAGACATCACATCTAATCTTGCGGCTAGACTTGTATATGAATTGATCGGAAATAGAGAAAAAAAGAAGTGATAGGTAATCGGATTTTTAAGCTACTTCTTCTATGCCTTCTTCACTAGAAACTTTTTCAGCACCGATGATCTGTTTTGATTCTACACCGGTAGCGACTATCATAACCTTTAACTCATCCTCTAGAGTTGGATCAACGCTGGCGCCCCATATTATATTGGCGCCTTTACTGGCTCTTTTCTCTACACTTTCGGCTACCATCTCGGCCTCATGGACACTCATATCTTCTGGACCAGTGACATTGATAAGAACACCTGTTGCACCGGACATATCTACATCCAATAGCGGGGAATTTATCGCTTCTTCTATGGCTTCCTCGGCTCTTTTGTCGCCGCCTGCAGAGGATTCACCCATGCCAATCATAGCTTGACCGGCACCTTCCATGATGGTCCTCAAGTCGTTATAATCTAGATTGACAAGACCTGGTTTAGTGATTATCTCCGTCATGCCCTTTATAGCTCTCATCAATACCTCGTCTGCGACTTTGAATGCTTTGTTAAGAGGTAATCTCGGGACAAGATCCAATAATTTATCATTCGGTATCACGATGACTGTATCGGCGATATTTCGGATCCTTTTTATGCCCCACTGGGCGTTTTTTAAACGTGATTTTCCTTCGGCCTCGAAGGGCTTTGTGAGAACAGCTATCGTCAGTGCACCTGCGTCTTTAGCTACCCTAGCTACAGGGCCTATAGAACCTGTACCAGTACCTCCTCCCAGCCCGCATGTAAGGAAAACGATGTCTGAATCATCTAGGATTTCTGTGTATTTTTCTTTAGATTCTTTGGCAGCCTTTTCACCTATTTCAGGTTTCGCTCCGGCTCCTAGTCCTTTTGTGAGGTTCCTCCCCATCAGTACTTTCCTGTTCGCTCTGACGGTAAGAAGGTCCTGAGCATCGGTATTACCCGCTATGAGTTCAGCCCCGTGGATGCCTTCTTCAGATATCCTATTGATAGTGTTACAACCGGCACCCCCAAGACCTACGATATGTATGTTTGTTTTGAGAGACTCGAGTACCTCCTTCAACTCCTCATCAGTTTCTGTATCTTGATATCCTTCATCCTTAACTTCTTCTTCGCTAGAAAGAGCTTCATCCACTAATGATTCCATGGTTACATCGCCTCATTTTAAATCTCATCATCACGTAATTAACGAACTATTATTAATATTTATGGATTATAGCTGACTAAAAATGAAAATAAAAACCTATAACCAAACTCTATAAATATCGAATCAAGGATTTACTATCCGATAACATGACAGATGAATTAACCGTCATAGGGAGTGGTCCCGGAGGATATGTTGCCGCGGTTCTAGCTTCAAAGAAAGGTTTGGATGTTACCGTCATAGAGAAAAGTGAGATAGGCGGCGTTTGTACAAATCACGGTTGCATCCCGTCTAAAGCCCTTTTATCGACTTCAGAAAAGATCGAATCTATAAAGGGTGCTAAAAGAGAGGGCATAGATGTTCGATTTGAAGGAGTTGATTTTCAGAAAGTCATGTCTAAAAAGGAAAGGGCAGTCAAGGTTTCCCAAAAGGCCATCGATTCTCTTTTTGAAGAGAACGATATCGAAGTGATTGAAGGGACTGGAAAGATAGTTGGGCCAGGAAAAGTTAAAGTCAACGGCGATATCATCGGATCAGATAACATAATCATAGCTACTGGTTCGAAACCCATGTCTCTCCCGGGTATAGACATAGACGGGGAGGATATACTATCAAGTAAAGATATCCTGGCACTCGAGGAAGTGCCTGATTCTCTCTTGATCATCGGTGGAGGTTACATAGGTCTAGAGATGGCTTATGTTTACTCAGCTATGGGCTCAGAAGTTATAATTGTTGAATTAATGGATAGGCTTTTACCTAACATGGATAAAGATCTGAGTGACGTTGCCGAACAGATGATGAAAAGGAAAAGGATCCGATTCTATACGGGATCAAAGGTAACCGATATCGAAAAAGCAGACCCTCTAGAGGTTCATCTTGAAGGGGAAATAGAAAAGTCAATAGAAGTCGAAAAAGTGCTCTGTTCCGTAGGAAGAAGACCGACTCCTCCAGAAAGTGACCTTGAACTCAGCAGGGATGACGGCCATATAGAAGTCGATGAGATGATGAAGACTGGATTTGAAGGGATATATGCCGTTGGCGATGTGAACGGTGAGTCAATGCTTGCACATTCGGCCTTTAAACAGGCAGAGATCGCTGTAAAAGATATAGTCGGTGAATATACTGATGGTTTTGATCAGAGCAAAGTTCCAGCAGGCATATACACACATCCTGAGATGGCCAGCATCGGTTTAACCGAAGAAGAGGCGGAGGAAGAAAACGATGTAAAGATCGGTAAGTATCCTATATCAGCTACAGGCAGAGGGTCGTCCACCGGTGAAAGGATGGGGCTAGCCAAAATCATAGCTGACTCAGAAGGTCATATATTAGGTGCGCATCTAGCATGTCCCGGCGCGACAGATATCATAATGGAATGTTCCGTAGCCTTAGAAAAAGATATGACCGCTGAAGAGCTTGGAGAGATCATCCATCCACATCCAACATACTCTGAAGCGATCAAAGAGGCGGCGGAGAACGTTTCTGGTGTTAGTGTTCATTCAACCGGAAAATGATCTACGAGACTAATTATTCAACTCAACAGCTAATTCCGGAATGAAAATTAATTTAATATACAAGAAAGCAATATGTTAATAGGATAGCATGGGTATCAATAATCGACTTGCTCCCCAACGATCAGAGAAGGATATATTAGAATTTTGGAGATCTAATGATATAAATGGAGATGTCAGCGAGAGCCGGAAAGGAGGAAGAAATCTATATCTACCCCGTCCGCCTGTCAGCACCAAGGATATCCTGACATGGGACGAACTTTATGCTAATATCATATATGATACTATATCCCGTTTTGAAAGTATGCGCACGTTCAACGTTAGAAATGGGATCGGATTCGACCAGTTCAATCCCAGGGCCAAAAGTGTTATCTTGAATGAACAAGCCGATGTCAGCAACCTCGGATCATTGACCAGAGAGAGAAAAGAAGAATTGATCGATCTACTGGAAGAAAACTCTAACAAATTTTTGGAAAAGACTAAAGATGAGTTAAAAGAGATCGGTACTTGGATGATCGATGATTTTTATTATCATGCAGATAGTGAAGAATTCATAGATGCCGTTTGGTGGGCTTTAAGTGAATTGAATGAGGAAGGCCACCTTTTGGAAAAAGAACGTCCTATGAGTTGGTGTCCCAAATGTAAATTTTCACCGTCTGTATCCGAGAAATCGTCTACTAAAGAATCACGAGAAGAGGCTTTGGTGAAAGTTCCCCTGACCAGCGGCAAAAATAGATACTTTTTGACATATCTCGAAGATGTTTGGAAATATCCCGCTAGCCTGTACTTGCTTGTTCATCCGGAAGAAGATTACGCCATCGTGAAATCTAAGATGGCCGATGGGGATTTTGAACAATATGTATGTCTTAAAGATAACGTAGAAGAGATCCTCAGTTCGACAGGAATCCGTGGTCATGAAATACAGAAGATTATAGGAGGGAAGGAACTTGAAGGGCTTTCATATAGGCAGCCCTTAGGTGCGAAGATAAAGGAAAAAAAGGAGATATATGGTGATACTGGTAAGATAGTTCTTTCAGATAAAGTGAGCTTAGATAATACAGGTATCGAACCTTTAGTTCCTCCCTTTGACAATATCCACTGGAATATCGCTGAGGAGAAGGACCTAGATGTTTATAATCCATTGATGATGAACGGTCATCACGGCGGCCGGCCTGAGAAGAACAAATACTCTGGTCTATCCGCATTTCAAAGTGAACCAGTTATATTGAATGATCTAGAATCCATGGGACTTGTCCTTGAACGCTTCGATGTAGAGGAATACCTGAAACGCTGTGAAACTTGTAGGAATAGATTGATAACTTATCCCAAACAAGGATGGGTCTTCGACGCCTCAAGGATCGAAAAGAGATCAGAAGAGATGGTCGAAGACCTGGAACTTTTCCCACCGGATAAGGAGATAACATTTAAAGAATGGAATATCAGTAGAGACGATTTTTGGGGTCATCCGTTACCTATATGGGAATGTGAATGCGGAAACGTTTCGGTGATATCAGATCGATCGGAGTTTGGTGAAGATATCGATGATACGATCAGAGCAGATGATATGTTCGACTTAGAACAAGAATGCCCAGAATGCGGCGAAAAGATGAGTTGGATCAACAGATCCATAGATCCTTCATTTATCTGTTCATGCGCTCCATGGGCACAGATCGGGTCTCCCGATAAGGAAAAAGAATATCAATCCTGGTGGCCTGGTGATATCTTCATCGGTGATGATGATGGAGAACTCTCGCTGTTGGACGAAAGCGTAGCGATTTCGTCTTCCCTCTTCGATAAGCCGAGCAGTGAAAAATTGATGGCATTGGGAGATGTTGTTTGCGAGGTAGATTACGACGAAGTGAAAAGTCTAGTCAGTAGTCACGGTTATGATTCTCTCAGGGTGCGTTTGTATTCTGGGAAACCACCTTGGGAAAGTAGAGAACTCACGGCTGAAGACTTTGAATACATGCATCCTTTGATCAGGGTGATCAAAAATATTGAGAGGTTCTTTGACGAAAATCTTGGATCATCCGAAATCGAGCTAGATGAGATAAAAGATGTTTCACTCGATGATGATATCTCAGCTGAAGATGAATGGATACTTTCAAGGATGGGGACCGTTAGAAAAAATATCGAGGAGTCATACTCAGATCACAGGTTCGATGAAGCTGTAGAGGTTTTAAGCGGATTCGTTCTAGATGATCTTGCCCAATCGTATATAATAACTGCAAGAAAAAGATTTGATGAAGGTACTCCTAAACAGCGATTCATAGTTTTAAAAACGCTCCATATGATCTTAAACCAGATCTCCAAGATCATACTTCCTATCGCACCGTTTTTGGCTGAAGATATCTATCGATCGATCGAAGGACAGAAAGTCAGTGTGTTCATGGAGGAATGGCCTGAAGACGAACCCGATAGATACAATGAGATTTTGGAAGATCAGATGGAGGATGTGAAGGAGATAATAGATGAGATAATCTCTTTCAAGAGAGGATCAGACCTGCCCGAAAAATGGCCTCTTTCAGATATCGTTTACAAAGCCAAAGATCCGCAGGCCGTTGAGATCATAGAAAATTTTGGCAGAGTTATCAAAGAAAAGGCAAAGATCGAAGAGATAGAGACGCTGTATCCCGACGAAGATTGGGATAAGGCGATATTGACAGCAGAACCCAAAAAAGACGTGATAAGGAAGTCCTATCAACATTGGGTTAGCAAGATATACACTATGTTGAAAAAGAAATCACCAGAAAACTTGAAAGAAGGGATGGAAAAAGGCGGTCTTGAGATGGGATTAGAAGGACAAATAGTCGAGATAGACCCTGAGATGGTGGATTTCCGGAAAGAGATGCCCGAAGATTATGAGAAGATATCTTTAGATGAGCAAGACATATTCATCGATCTCAGCGTTACAGATGAGATATGGGATAGAGAAACCGCTAAAGAGATAAAACTAAGGATTAAAAGTATGCGGTTGGATCTGGAGTTGGATGAACGGGATGAAATAGATGTCTGTATATCCGCCGATGAAGAGATCACCGACGCTGTCGATGAACATAGGGATGAGTTGATAGAGGATACCGGAGTCAGGGATCTCGTTCTGAGAAATGATGAGTTTAGCGGCAGCCAATATATATTAGAATGGGATGTGAACGGACGGGATGTTGTGATAGGCATAGATCCGCTTTACAGAACAGAAGTCATCGAATACGTCTCCGATATGTCAGAATTTGATGAAGGAATAGGTCAACGATTCTACGAATCTGGATACACTTCACTAGATTCTATCAGGTCTGCATCACCACTCGACCTCTCAGAAGTAGAAGGTGTAGACAAAGAGGCAGCTGAAAGGATCATCAGTTCATTCGAGGAAGAAATTGAGGAAGATATCGAAGAGAAAATGGATGAAGAAACAGGAGAAGATGTAGAAGCAGAGTCCGTTGAAGAAAAACCAAAGGAAGACGAGGAGGAAGCTGAAAAAGAGGAAATTGAAGAAAAGAAAACCCTACCTGATGAAATCACCAAAAGTTCCACTTATCTCATCAAAGAAGAAGATTCAGACATGTCTTTCGATTTGTTCAAAAAGATATTAGAAACTGATGAGATAGGTCTTTGTGTTACCCGTGATTATCCCGACAAGATCAAGGAAAAATATGATCTTGAAGAGGTAGATATGATATGGTTGTCAAATGTTGATAGAGAAGATGTGATCAGGCCTAAGAGTCTAGAAAAACTCAGTTTGGCTCTAGAGAACTTTTTAGCCAAGTCCGGTGGAGTGATCCTTTTCAATGGGTTGGAATATCTGATCACAAACAATGATTTCAGGACCGTTCTCCATCTAGTCCAATCTATCAAAGACCAGGTAGCGATCAATCGATCGATCCTTATCATACCTGTCAATCCTACAATTCTTGAGGAAAATCAATTGGACCAGATAAACGGGGTCGTCGATGAGGTGATCGATAACCCTGATTAGAACGAGATAGGATAGTAAAAAACACATGGAGGTCGGTTATTTGAAGATAGGGATCGTTGGTCCTGGCGCCGTAGGTACCTTCCTTGCCGGTTTACTCGGCCAAGAGAACGAAGTGACCCTTCTTGGAAGAAAGTCGTTGGATATTAAGGACATCGAAGTGGTCGGTAAGACTGAGATAAAATGTTCCGTTGATTATACTGTATCCGATTCAGAACTCGCCGATGACGAG
The DNA here is from genome assembly GCA_019594195.1 of Thermoplasmata archaeon. Next base: position 2,359 of record JAFDTP010000035.1, on the reverse strand, counting down.
TTGATAATCATCTGTACGAAGTCCTTCGATACCGACGATGCTATGAGATCCATATCCGATCACTTGTCCGCTGATTCAGTAGTCCTTTCTCTACAGAACGGATTGAACAATGAGAAAGTGATCTCAAGTTATGTAGGTGAAGATAGAACGATAGGCGGTGTAACTAGCAACGGAGTCACATTCATAGAGCCTGGAAAGGTGAGACATGCAGGCGTCGGCGAGACAGTGATAGGAAGTTATCCTAAGGGACATCACGAGTCGATCGATGATGTCTGCGAGATATTAAATCGAGCCGGTATCAAAACAAGGACCAGTAGCGAGATAATATCTCATATATGGGAGAAAACTATTGTCAATTCCGCTATAAATCCACTGACCGCAGTACTTGATATCAAAAACGGTGCATTGATAGAAGATGAATTTCTGGAGCATCTCCTTGAGAAGATAGTCTCGGAAAGCGTGAAGGTAGCGGAAAAACAGATCGATACTTCTGAGGATAGTTTGGTTTCTAGAACCATGGAGGTAGCCGATAACACTTCTGACAATTATTCAAGCATGCTTCAGGATATAAGGAACAAGAATAAAACGGAGATAGAACAGATCAACGGAGAGATAATAAAGATCGGAGGGAGATCAGGTGTACAGACCCCTATAAATCAAACACTATTCAATCTTGTAAAGTCCAAAGAAAATAGATATCTATCCGGATGATCAAGATATCACTTCGCCCACAAGATAGATGTCCTCGGCCTTTTTTATCTTTACTTCTTTACGTTCGCCTATCAGATCAGTACTTTTTCCCTTTAAAACGACGACCTTGTAATTATCCATCCTTCCTTTGAGAGAATCGCCTTTTCCTTCTTCCAATACCAAGATCTCTTCATTTTTTCCTACATAGGTTTCATTTATATCTCTACTTATATCGAATCTGAGTTCTGTCATCTGTTTTGATCTCTCTTTCTTCACTCTTGAATGTATTTGTTCATCCATCTCCGCCGCTTCAGTTCCCTCTCTAGGACTGAATCGAGTAACATTTATCACGTCTGGTCTAACTTTTTTGACCGTGCTTTTCGTTTTTTGGAAGTCTTCTTCGGTCTCGCCGGGAAAACCGACTATGATGTCGGTGGAAAGTGTAAGGTTCGGGAATCGTTCTCTAAATTCTTCGGCAGTCTTTATCCATCTTTTGGTGGTATAGTTCCGTTTCATCTTCTTTAAGATATTATCCGATCCTGACTGTAGAGGAAGGTGCAAGAATTTGTAGATCCTGTCGTCTTCCATCATATCCATCAATTCGGATCTTATCGGCTGAAGAGTGTCTACATTCATCATACCGATCCTGATCCTGTGATCGCCCTCAATCTTGAGTAACTCTTCCAAGAGCTCGATCAGGTCTGTAGATAGGTCTTTTCCGTACAGAGCGGAATCCTGGCTGGTCAGTCTTATCTCTTTAACAGAATAGGATAACAGACTTTCAAATCTATCTTTGATTTCATCGATAGGTCTACTCTCTAACTCACCTCTGGCCAACCTCGTGATACAATAAGAACAATTTCCAACACATCCAGAACATATAGGTATAGTACCTATGGTTGAATCCTCCTTAGATTTCAATTGTCCTTTCGAAATCTCGACTTCGGAGGGAGAGATCAGATCTACGTTCGGACACCTCTGTTCGATTTCCTTCCCTTTTGTTGAAGAGAGGCATCCTGCTATCACTACTTCAGAACTTTTACGGTTCAATTCCTCGATCCTCCGTTTCATCCTTTCTTCTGTTTTTTTGATAACAACACAGGTCCCTATGAGAGACATATCTGCCTCATCAGGTGAATCGACCTCGACGTGCCCCTGTCTTTCTAGATCCTCAGCTATCATCTCCGTTTCGCCCTGATTCATGGTGCATCCGTAGGATTCGACGTAGAATTTCATCTCTTCTTTCATTCGGGATAGGTGATATTTTATATTTGTCTTCTTCTCACCAGACTACCCTTCTTTCATCATCTCTTCCATCTTTTTTTCGATGAATTCTCTGAGTTTTTCGTTCATCTTGTCTTTCATCTCTGGTGGGACCATCTCAAAGCCTAGGTCAGCGCTTGTTTTCGCCAGCATCGCATAAGCATAAGCTTCCTTCATCTTGGCTTCCATGAGGACTTTGACATGCTCTTCGAACTCAGACTTCAGTTCCTCGTTCTCTTCAAGTTTCTTTTTGATCCTAGCTTTGATCTCGTCTTTTATGAGTTCCTCGACGGCTTCCACCATCAGGTTTTCAGTGTTCAATAGGTCCTCTCCTCCTTCCAAGAGTGATTCCATCTTTCTGCTCTTTTCGGTCAATTTACCACTTGATCAATCTATTGAGTGATGG
>JAFDTP010000184.1 GCA_019594195.1 Thermoplasmata archaeon | reverse complement strand
GTGATTTTTCTAGAATATAGAAGATGTAAGTGGTTGATTCAATTATGATGTGCGGTTGACGGGGGCTGACGGGGTTAATCCTTCTGGTCGGAGTCATTCCCGCTCAATTCGTTTTTGATGTACTTCCACATCTTCCTCGGACGAGGAGATTTACTAATCTGTGAGTCGGAGGAACTTAGTTCCTCCGGATTAATTGACTCCATGATGTAGTCGTAATCTTCTTTGGTGAATTCGCCTACGAGATACAAAATAGCGGTACAAATACCGATCATAGCAAAGCCGTATAAGAAGATACATTCGATATCCATTAGGGGATAAGGAAAAGCTACCAAATGACCTCTACTCTAGCCTTTCCTTGGATTTTTTCATCTCGAGAAATAATTTTGTTATCTTCCTTTTCAGCAGTATTTGCAATTATCTTGTCATGGATGGAAATATCTCTCTCATCTGTAGAGATGGATTTTAAAATCGAATAATCCATGGCTTTTATTACGTAATTTGAAGAAATCTCTAAATCTTCGATGATGTCTTTCATCTCTAGATGATACCCCCTTTTCTTCGCGATATATATCGATTCTGCCACGACTATTGAAGGGACGACTATAGTCTCTTTGCTTCTCTCTGCTGAGTCAAAAACGCTCTCGGCTCTCTTGGTCAAACGCTGGTCTGAAGAAAGAAACCAAAGCCATGATGGGTGTCTGTGACGTACAAACTATCAACTCTTTAATTGCTTTTAAAAAGAGATTTTTTAGCTTCTTCAAAATCTTCATCCTCAAGTTTTATTCCCTCAAGTCTCCCTTTCATTTTGACCGGTTTTTTTGTCAGGTCTTTTTTCAGCAACTCTACTTCGTGTTCGATCTTTTCTATTCTTTCGATCAAATTGGACTTTACCATCCTATCACTAAATAATAAAGTCGAAGTGTAATTTAATATTATTGTTAATGATTGACGGTTAAGTTGATTAAGATCCATCGTTAAGTAATAACGGACTGTAAACTTAACGGCATAACGTCTATCGTTAAGTTTTTCTTATAATTTAACTTAACACTATATTAACTGGATTGGTTTACAAAGGAAAGAGCATCAGCTATATTCGTAGTAATCGTGCTCGTTGAATACTGCAGGGATGATCTTGTTTTTGGGTATGGATGTGCGTTGGTGGAGTGCTTCTTTGTAGAGTAGGAGTTGGGAGGCATGACTTTTTGGTCGGTTCAGATTGGTCTTGTAGTCCATGACATAGAGTTTACCGAAGCGTTCCTGTATCAGGTCTATATGTCCTGTAAGAGGCGTTTCTATGTTCACGAGATCTATTTCTTCAGGTTTGATGAATCTAAGGATTATCATCCTTATCTCACTCGGTCGTAGACCTCGTGAATACAGGGAGTTCAGAACAGACAGTCTTGGAATCATTTCTTATAAAGAAACTTTCGACAGCTTCATGTTGCGATTTATCGTTCCTTTTTGTCGTCAGAGCTAGTTCTGATAGTTTTGATGCGATGGTGTCTTTTTTCTTAGGCTTGTAATCCTTACCATTATTTATTTCAGTGGAGGATGCCCTAGGTCCTTTGAGAAATATCTTATCGGGTAGAGATCTTTCAACCCAGCTGATGTATCGGCGGAGTTGGGGAAATTCTTTAGCAGCTAGATGCATCTTCAAGTTATGGTACTTGAAAGGATAGACCTGAAGGTGATCGAATTTTTGAGCCGAGATGACATTCTCAGGGTGCACGTCGAATTCCTTCCTCAGTCTTAGAAACGTTAGAATTTCCTCGTATTTTTCGATCCAAGAGTAGATCGTCCTCGTAAGTGGAGAGTATTTGTACTTCTTGCCGGCGAGGGTCTTGGCTTCTTTAACTGGATGCCCCAGATTGTATTGCTCTAAGGTGTTCAGGACGGTGTCCTTCCATCCTCAGGCAAAGCCTTACGGATGTAAAGTATGACGTGTTCGGGATATTGGGTCTTTGACCTTTTTGCATCTGAGAAGTAGGTCTCGCAGTCTTTGCAGTAGTATCCGCAGAACTTTGTTCGAGGATAAAAGGGATGTAATCCCTAGCACTTTTGT
>JAFDTP010000175.1 GCA_019594195.1 Thermoplasmata archaeon | reverse complement strand
TTTTCTTTTCTGATAAGCCTTGATACTTGTTCATCTATTGAGACATCGCTCATCATTCCTTCGATATCTTGCTTATATATCCGAGGCTCAGGACGCATGAGACTATCGATCACTAAAGCGGTTAAAAACATCTCCTCTTTGAATTTTTGTTTCGAGATCTTGTAAACATCGAATAGATCTCTCGAGCTCATCTGTGTTTCATCTTGATATCTATAGATGAGAGTACAGAATTTATTACCAAATATCTCTTCGGATTTCGGTGTCTTAAGTTCTATCTTTCGTCTAGTTTTAGGATGTTCAAATGTTTTTGTTTCATCCTCTTTAAAAATGGGAGTCCTTCTCATGTATCCTATCTCGATTTTTATAGAATCTTTTTGACCATCCTCAGTTCTATAATAGACGGTAAACTTGGTAAGAGGATGGGTAGCTTGGATCTTTATTTTAGGTAGTTTTTTCTAATAATGACCTAGCAGTCCTCTTCGTTTGGCTGTCTTCTCCATGAGTCCAAAGATGAGCAATCCACCGATAAGATATGTGAAGGAATTGACGATCAGTATCGAATATTCGAACATCGTGAAATCGAGTAAAGTGAGTCCGTCGACCATCATCCTGTTTATCAGATGGTTCCCCCATGATATGGGCACAAAATAGATGATCGGATGGTCCGTGATCGTTGGAAGTACTAGGAACAGTATGAATAGGAACTGAAGTATCTGATTTCCCGCTTGAACTTTCTTGAATACGAGCGAAAGTCCTCCCATCATATATCCTATACCGTAGATGGAAAGTAGCGTCAGCGCTATCAGTAGTATCACGCCCGTGTTCAAGCTGAGGTATTGTCCGGTGACCACCATCATTATTCCGAGGAAAGCGACGAACAGAGCGAATTGAAATATGAAGGAGCCCAGGACACGATAAGCGGAGATCCTTCTAAAGGTGGATGGCGTAAGATAAAGCTGCTCTAGAGTACCATCTCTAGCCTCTTGAAGGAGACCCCATGACATCTCGCTGTAGGCCATGACCGCGAAGATCCACATGGCGAATCCAACGATAGTGCCCTGTAGAGTGTCGGTACCAGCTTCGAAGCTCCTCAATCCAAAAAATACAAGCATGAACAGTATGAAGATGCCGCCCATGGTCATGACCGTGTTCAAAAAATATCTTTTAAGTTCGATGAAATATTTCTTTACCACAGAATAAAGTATGAGATGTTCTCTCATATCATATCCTCCTTATTTATTACGTTCATGAATATCTCCTCCATGTTGGTGTCTAGATTCTTGACCTTCTTTAGTTTTATATCCCTTCTTTGTAGATCATTTGTTAATCTGTAAAAGGAGCCGGAATCTTTCAACGAAACTCTCACTCTTGTTCTTCCGTCCTCGTGCTTGATCTCTGGGATATCGTACTTTTCCTTCAATTCTGCAAGTGGATGTTCGCCTTCTAGGATGAAGTCGTATAGATGGACATTGAATATATCTTTCAAGTTCTCCACACTGTCGTTCGCCAAGATCTTCCCTCTGTTCATGATGATAACTCTCTCACAGACGTCTTCGACCACGTTCATATCGTGACTGCTCAGTAGAATCGTCTTTCCTTCCTCCGATGTCAACTGTTTTACGAAACCCCTCATCTCTTTAGAAGTCTTGACGTCCAATCCAAGGGTAGGTTCATCCAATAGTAAAAAATCTGTACCCCTTATCAAAGCGCAGCTGAGCGCTAGTTTCTGCTGCATACCTCTGGAGAGTTTTCTAGCAGGATCATCCTCTTTATCCTGAAGATCGAATCTTTCTAATAAGCTCTTTATCTCGGGTTCTGCCTCTTTAAGGCTTCTTCCGTGCAGCCTGGCGAAGAACTCAAGGTTTTCTCGAGTGGTCAGTCTCCAGTATATGTTCCTGTTCCCTTCCAAGACCGCACTGGTGTTACTTACAGCCTTTCTAGTATTGTTTATGGCGTCTATCCCGAATATCCGTATGTCTCCTTCGGTTGGCTCGACCAGGCCGCAGATACATTTGATAGAGGTCGTTTTTCCAGCGCCGTTAGGACCTAGAAAGCCCACGATCTCCCCTTTATCTACGGAGAAAGAGATACCGTCTACAGCTTTGGTGGGCTCTTTTCTCCACTGGGGATAAGTTTTTTTCAGATCCTTCACGGTCAAAGCTTTGTCCGGATCATCTCGATCATCCATACGCTACACCTTTTCTTAAAGTTCGATCAAACTATTTTTTGATACCGAGCATCTCCGCCCATTCATCGATCTTTTCCTGCTTGAGCTCGTAATACTTTCCTTTACCGTCGTCTGTTTTCTTCACTACCCCTTTTTCCTCTAGAGTTCTCAACTTCTTTCAAACCGAG
>JAFDTP010000170.1 GCA_019594195.1 Thermoplasmata archaeon | reverse complement strand
GATCTTTTAAAAGAATCCGACTTATCGGAAGAGCATCAGGAGTTCTTAGATGATGCATTGGAGAGTTATGAGGAAGGCATGGAGATAATAGAAAAAGTTAGAGACCTGAAGAAGCTGGGAAAAGACGAGGTTAAAGAAGTCTCGATCGGAGGAGGGATATTGAGGAGATCTGTGGATCAATACGAATCTGAGGCTGATTCCAAGGGCATGGAGATCGAATTGGATATGAATGATGTGAGTGCAAAAGTAAAAGGTGGTGAACTCCTTCCAGAAGTTTTCTCGAACCTGATTTCGAATTCTATAAAGCACTCATATGGAGATAAAATACTAGTTTCTGTTGAGGAGAATGATGGGGAAGTTATCTGTACAGTAGAAGACGACGGTGACGGCATCCCTCAGGAGAAAAAAGAGGAGATATTTGAAAAGGGATACACTACAGTCAACTCATCTTCTGGACTTGGTCTATATTTAGTAAAAGATATCGTGGAACATTATGGAGGATGTGTTGAAGTCAAAGAATCCGAGCTGGGCGGTGCTCGTTTTGACGTGCACCTGCAAAAAGTATAATACTTAAGATAATAATAAGAATATAGGAGTGGGTGGTTATGGAACGAGAAAGGAAAATCACAAAAAGTGGAATAGCAGGTTTAGACAAGATGTTAGAGGGAGGGATCCCTGATGGCCACGTCGTATTGGTACAAGGTGGTGCGGGATCCGGCAAAACGATGCTTTCCATGCAGTGGCTCTTCTCGGGATGGCATGAAGAAAAAGATCCGGGCCTGTACATTGCGGTGACGGAAACCTACCAGAAGGCTATCAAGAACATACAAAATATAGGATTTTTTGAACAGGAAGCCTTAAAAGAAGGAAATATCAGGTTCACAGATTTGAGAAGCATGACCCAAATCATGGGTTGGGGTGAAGAAGATCTGAAGAAAGACGATGTTGAAGAACTGATCAATCGGATCAAAGAACTTGTTGAAGATAGCGGAGCTAAACGATTGGTGATGGACTCTATCACCGCTTTAGGATACATGATCGATGATAAAGAATTATTCAGGCATTTTATCTTCAGGCTCGGCACTGTTCTAGACACTCTTGGATGTACTGTCTTCTTGACCTCGGAGGCCAGTGAAAGCAAAAGTCCATTTGCGATAGAGAACTTCATTTCGGACGGGATCATCCACATGGAACAGGTTCCCGGTGAACAAAGGCTGCTAAGACATCTTAACGTTTCAAAGATGAGAGGCGTTGAATATAGAAGCGGAAAAATAGCTTTTGAGATAGATTCCGACGGAATTACGATCTATCCTAAGATACCGATCGATAGGGAATTGGCAAAGACGAAATTTGAGAAGAGAAGGTCCAGCGGTGTTTCAGGGCTTGACGAGATGTTAGAGGGTGGTTTTCCGGAGGGGCACAATATTTTATTCACAGGTAATACGGGTACTGGGAAAACTACCCTGGGTATGGAATTCCTTAGAGAAGGTTTACAGAATGATGAAAACTGTTTATTCGTGAATCTAGAAGAACCGCTGCAACAGGTAAAGAAAATGGCTGAAGCTCATGGATGGGACTTCGATAGATATGAAGAGGAAGGGCTCCTAAAATTCATCAGTCCCGACTTGATAGATACATTTCCTGATAAATTTCTTTACCAGATAATAAACGCCGTCGATGAGCATGATGTAGAAAGAGTGTTTATCGATTCAGTTTCTTCATTACCTTCGGCGGGTATGAGTGAAGATAAGTTGAGAGAGGTATTATTGCAGTTGAACTCAGCTATGAAAAAAAGAGGCATCACCTCGATAATGACGTTTTTGAGCACTAGCATGTTCAGTTCAGGTGGAAAAGCTTCAATGGGAGCTACATCAGCTTCTGATCTTAGGTTGAGTTCTTTGGTAGATGGGATAATACTGTTGAGATACATAGAAAAGGATAACAGCGTAGGTAAAGTGATCAATGTGTTGAAGATGCGTGGGATAGAACACAGTACGGAGATACGAGAATTGATGATAGAAGATGCTGGTATAAAAATAGGTAGTCAATTGTCAAGAGGTGGTGGAGATGAGTGATAAGATCGTGAGGATATTTTATTCGAGTAGAACGGAACCCGAACTTTTGATATTCTATTCTGATGGTATCTCCTATCTGCAGGATTCCGATGTAGATGTACAGATAATCGATATATCAGAAGAACCAGATAAAGCTAGAGAATTCGATGTTACCACGACGCCGACCGTATCGGTAGAAAAAGATGGAGAGATCCACGAAGAGTTTGGAATTGCGGGTTATTTCAGTGGCGGACTGGGAAAAGATAAAGTTAAGAAATTGTTAGATGAGTTAGATTAAGTCCGTTTTGAGAGCTAACAATTGTTGAAGTTAAAATTTTGATTCCCCTGTATTCATGTAGATTTGAAATTAGCTTTC
>JAFDTP010000062.1 GCA_019594195.1 Thermoplasmata archaeon | reverse complement strand
GATCATGGAGGGGAAATAATCAGATATGCTTTCATCGGTATTTCCGAACATCGTTCTCTCCTGACTGTCAGTCAATAAAGACTGATGGAGTTATTAATACTTTTTCAGCTAAATCGCTCATCCCGACAAGTATGAATCCAAAAAAAATAGTTAGCTTGATAATCATATTCACCCTTGTGATGGGCTATTTTGCATCCCACATGGAAATGGATACTAGAGAAGAATCTTTCGAACCACAAACGGACAAAGGTTTATGGTTGAACGAAATACGTAGGGATTTTGGAAGGACCGGAGAAGCTATTCAGATAGCCTTCGTCGCTGACCAGGAAAACGTTTTCACTACTGATGTTATGGAAGACATGTTAAATACGAAAGAGGCGGTCACACAGAGTGAAAAGATCAATCAAACTCTGATGTTCACTGATGAGATACCGGAAGGTATGGCCACATTGGCTGATACTGTTTTGACTGCAGAGGTCGCTTTGGAACTAGAAGATTTACTCATCGAACAATCCGATGGCATTTCAGATATTTCCGCCTCGATAGAGAACTATAGCGCTATGTATTCAAGCATGGATTCTTCATTGGAAAATACTTCTTATATGGTTTCTACAGAAGTCCAGGAAGATACTACAATGATGTTAGAGTCCATGTCGAATATCATGTCTACCCCTGAAACATGGGGTGCATTGAGGTCCTATCGAACTGATTTTGCAAACCTTACAGAAGCGTTGAGTGCTGACCCACCGGATATACAAGAGATTGACACCAATGTTACAAAACTCATAGGTGATATGGAAGAAGATACCACGCTGGGGACGGAGAGAGAATATTTCATAGGCCTTCTAGACGGCATGAGGAATAATACGATAAATATATTGACTGATGAGAATATACCTGATGAATTGTACACGCATAACGTCCTCAGTTTTCTTAACTTCATCGAGATAGGACAATATATTCCATATCTCGATATCGATCTTAACTTCGAGACCGACACCCCCTCTCTTGAACTGGACCTTGAAGAGAAAAAAAGTAGGTTGGAGAATACGACCGATGATGAGATAAAGAAGACCGTAATCGATACAATCCATCATGATCCTTATCCGATAGAAAACAGCACAGATAGAGCGATGGATAACCTGGATGATATAGATGAAGATAGTGGAAGCACGATAGGTCATCTTGAGAGTTCGAATCAAACACTCACCGATTTGATCGAGTTTTACACTGATGAGGGTGAGTTCGAGGTCGTTCAGTCCTTGGAAGGATATAAGCGGACTGTCATAGAAAACAAGACTCTTTTAGAACACTATCAGCAGATTTTCGAGTCGATGAGATCAAATATAAATTCAGCAAGATTCATACCTGGAGTTATAGATCAATTAGGTAGCGCTATCATTAGAACAGTTAGCGCTGATTTTGATGCTAGACAAACCGATATCGGTGGCATACAAGCCAAAAGTACGATCTCTCTGATACAGATGAATTCTTCTTTAGATCGTGATATAAGAAGGCGGGCCCAGAGAGAGATAATCACTCTCAGCGAAGAGAACAGTCGTAGTTCAACACCAAGAGTCTTCGCTCAACAGATCATGATCGAGGAGATAGAAGATAGTTCAAACAGAAGCATGAACACCTTACTCCCGATAGCCTTCATTTTCGTCGTAATTGTCTTATTCATCGTTTACCGGACCGCGGTTGAAACAGTTTTGAGCTTGCTTTCGCTTTTTTTTGCTATAATCTGGACGTTCGGTTTTGGTGTTATTTTAGGCTATGAGTTCAATCCTATGATCATAGCTGTTCCCATATTGATAACTGGCTTGGTGATAGACTATGGTATACATATGGTCATGCGTTATAGGGAGGAAAAGGAGAAAAGTGAAAAGAATTCACTCTCGACTAAGATCGCTATCTCTACAGTTGGAGGTGCACTTTTGTTGACATCTCTTACAACGGCTATAGGATTCCTATCTAATACTTTCAGCAATCTTGATGCCATGGCCCAATTCGGTATTTTGGCTGCTGTTGGGATAACCTCGAGTTTTATCTTGATGGTGGCCTTTCTTCCTTCAGTTATCCTGCTTGTGGAGAATTGGAGAGATAATAGGACAGATGATGACAAAAAAGTATCTTCTAGAGGTTTAGTCAGGAAAAAAAGTGGATTTATAACTTCGTTGCTCTCCAAATCTACTGATGCCTCGGATAGACATCCGTGGATGGTTTTGTTAGTCGTGATTTTGATCACTTTCTCCGGTTTTTACGGCTTGATAAATATAGATACTACTTTCCAGATGGAAGATTTTCTTCCCGAGGGAAGTTCTCAGTCTCAAAATATAAGATATATAGGAGACAATTTCGATATCAGCACTTCTTATGTATACATCATGAGTGAAGGCGATCTAACTGACCCCAGTTATCTAGAAGCGGTAGATAGGACGATCGACAACGCTAGGGACAGTGAGATGGTAAGGGTAGAAGAAGGTGTTACGTCACCATTGACCGTTATAAGAGATTACGGTATGGCTGTAGAAGGTAGTGCGAACTATGATCCTGATATAGTAGAAAACTTCACTAGAAGCAACATACCTGAAAACTTACAAGGTTGGGATGAAATAGACGAGGGTGATATATCTCGAGAAGATGTATCTCGCCTTTATGACCTGCTTTATGATAAAGAGATAAGCAGAAGGGCTATCTCGAACGTCCTTCACAGGGAAGATGATAGTTACTATTCGAAAGGTGTCATAAGGTTTAGAGAGAACGCTCGAAAAATCAACGAAGATTTAAACAATGCAAAAATAATGGATCAAGAATTAGACGAAGATTCTAGACCTCTAAGAGAAGCTGACTATACTACCAAGGTAACCAGCAACGCCATAATAGGACAGCAGACAACGGAAGAGTTGACTAACACTCAGAGAGACTCTCTCATAGCTACGATCATCGTCGTTGCCCTTTTGTTGACGATTGTCTTTTATTATATTCATGGCTCTAGAGTTCTAGGTATAATCACTACTCTCCCTGTGGCTATGGTAACCATATGGATAATAGGAACGATGTACTTTACGGGTGTTTCATTGAATGTTATGACCGTTAGCATCACAGCCCTGACTGTTGGTATGGGGGTGGATTACAGTATACACATCACCCATAGATTTACTGAAGAAAAGGAAGAGGAAGACGATCTTTACGATGCTATGCACGACACTGTACAGAACACCGGAGCCGCTCTATTTGGCTCAGCTGCCACTACAGTAGGTGCCTTTGCTATTTTGGCGACCTCTGAGATACTACCGCTTTCTCAATTCGGTTACATCACCGCACTGGCAATAGCATACAGCTTTTTGGTAGCGGTATTTGTGCTTCCCGCTGCACTTATGATATGGGCTAAATGCTGCAGCAGTGAGAAGGATCGAGAGGAAGATTAGCTCGTACGAATAGAAAGTAACTTGTCCAAAGGGATGATGATATGAGAAAAGATCCTGATGAAAGGAAAGAAGAACTGGTCGATGCCGCGGAGGAGTTGTTCTCCGAACAAGGCTTCCAAAAAACCTCTATCGATGAAATATGTCAGGAAGTTGGGGTTGCACACGGCCTTTTCTATTACTATTTCGATTCAAAGGAAGAAGTTATCGAAGCTATAACCGAAAGGATGATAGGGGAGATGGAATCAAAGCTAGAGGACATCCTGAAAGACACGGATTTGCGGGCAGATGAAAAATTTGTGAGGTTTTTAGATATTTCTCTAAAGAGAAGAAAAGAACGACCTTATCTTCTCAAATACTTTTCAAAAAAAGATTCTCCTCAATTGTATTACAATCTGTTCGATGAAATGGTGAATATGCTCGTCCCTTATCTGACTAAGATAGTTGAGCAGGGGATAGATGAAGGTATATTCAGCACTGAATATCCTGAGCAAACTATCCGATTTTGGTTGAATGGAAGGTTGTTTTTAGTAGGAAAGGACAGTTTCGTTAAGGAGGGTATGTTTGAAGATTTGATCGCCGAGGCCTTTATGCTAGAGCGTCTTTTAGAAAGTGAGAGCAAATTCATGACTTCCTTTTACGAAGAAAAAAGCGAAGAGATAAAGGCATTCTTGATTGAGGCTAAAGGAGAGGATATGAGTTGAAAGGTAGGACTTTTTCTTTTGAACTGAAAAACAGATGGAAAGGTCTTACCATCTTTTTAGTCATAGTGATCATATTCATGGCGGGCTACATTCAGATCTTTCCATCGATCAGTAAACCTTTCGAAGAGGATCTAGAGGGGTCTGAATACGTCGATATAGAAGTTGATGAAGATGCGGAAGTGATAAGATTAGATTGGAAGGAGTTAGATGACGCCTCCAATTACACTTTGAAAGTGAACGTAGTTTCCCAGATGGTTCAGCCTATCGATTCGATAGAGGGGATCCAAGATAATAGTTACGAGTATCCTATGAGGAAGGAAGACGGAGAAATGACGGAGCTGTATTTTGCTGTAGTCGGTGTTTACGAAGATTCGACCGAAGAGTTCGTAGGTATGAGCACGAACACTGAGAGAAGAAATCCCTTCGAGGAATTGATGGGGTTCGACTGGACAGACATAGGCGACTTCGTCTCGATGCTTTACGATATGTGGTTCGTCTTACTGGTCGGTCTTTACCTGGGTTATATATCGGTAAACAGTATAACGAGCGAATTCGAAGAGAAGAGGATGGACATCTTGCTTTCGACTTCGCTTTCGAGAAAACAGTTTCTTTTAGAGAAGTTCTCAGCTTTGAGTTTTTACACTCTAATGCTCCTTTTGACAACAGCTTTAGCTATGATCTTATCGGTGTATTCGGTGGGTGAATCGTCTAGTCTTTCACCTTATCAGATATTTTTATCGATGATAATATCTTTGCCTTTGTTTCTTGTGATAATTGCTTTCAGTTTTTTAGTGTCAGTTCGCTTCAAAAGTTCTCGGATCGCGGTAGGATTGACATTCTTCTTCATATTCGTCAACTACGCTGTACACCTCGTTGCTGATATGGCCGAAACTTTAGAAGTGGTTAAGTCCTACTCACTCATGACTTACTGGGATTTTAACTCGGTTCTATCTGATAGCGTGGTGAATTTTGTAGATATTGGTCTATTGTCGATGATAGCTTTGATATTGTTCGTTTTAGCCGTGTTCGTTTTCGAGAGGAGCGATATACCTGCCTGAGGGGATAAATGATGGATGAAAAAATTGATGAGAAGGAAGAGCCCGTGATCGAGATAAGAGGACTCACTAAGAAATACGGCGATGTTGTGGGTATAAAAGATTTGGATTTAGATGTGTACTCTGGAGAGATCATGGGCTTTTTGGGTCCTAACGGAGCTGGAAAGACGACCACTATACGGGCGTGTTTAGGGCTTCTGAACAAGACCGCCGGCGACGTCAAGATATTCGGACTAGATTCGCATAAGGATTCTGTGGAGATAAGGAAGAAGACGGGTTATCTTCCTGGAGACTTCGGCATGTATCCAGATATGAAGGCGAAAGCGATCTTGAAGTATCTTTTATCTCAGAGTGGAATCTCTGACACTTCGAAGATGTATGAACTCGCTGAACTTTTAGATCTGGATCTGGATCGGAAATACAAGGAACTGTCCAAAGGGAACAGGCAGAAGGTCGGTATAGTTCAGGCCTTCATGGCCGATCAGGAACTTGTTATTTTAGACGAGCCGACAGGTGGTTTAGACCCTTTGATGCAGCACAAATTCTACGATCTGTTGAGAGAGGAGAGTGCTAAAGGCAAAACAATCTTCATGTCGTCTCATATCCTCGCTGAGGTAGAAGAAGTCTGTGATAGAGTCGCTATAATCAGGAATGGGGAGTTACAGGTGGTCGAAGAGATAAGCTCTTTGCAGGAGAAGATGGGTAAGCAGTTAGAGGTCGAGTTCAGAGATGGTGTGGACTTCGATAGCTTTGAGATGGAAGGCGTTCGGGAAGTCGAGGTCGACGGTAATAGGGTCTCGATGATCGTGACTGAAAATCTAGACGAGGTTATCAAGGAAATCTCTAAGTTCGATATAGTCAACATGTCTTTAGAAACTTTCAACTTGGACCAGCTGTTTTTGACGTATTACAGGGAGGATGATGTTACTTGATCGGAAGGACTTTTCTGTTCGAGTTGAGGCATCGCTGGAAAGGATTTACCATATTTTTGATCATAGTTTTGATAGTGGTAGCAGGGATGGTCCAGCTCTTCCCTGTGACGATCGATGCGATGGAAGAGGATGTCGATGAGCTTGAAGGGGAAGATAATGTCCGGATCCAGGTTGAGAACGAAACAGTGTGGCTGAACTGGGATAGAGTAGAGAATGCCAGTTATTACAAGGTGCTGGAAGATACTGGATCCCATATGGCAACTTCTAGGGAAGTCGCTAGAACAGAAGAGAATCATACTGAACTTCAATATGATAATGGAGAAAGATACTATGCTGTATTAGCTGGATTCGATGAAGAAGAAGAAGTTCTCGTAGGCATGTCCTCAACGGTGGAGAGAAAAAGTCCTATAGAAGAACTGATGGAAGCCCCTTACTTTCGAGCGTTCACCGCAGGTAGACCTGACGTAGATTTCAGGGAGATAGAAGGTTTCCTTTCTATAGAATTGTACAGCTGGTGGTTCCTGCTCGTAGGTCTTTATCTGGCCTACGTATCAGTAAACAACGTCACTAAAGATTATGAGGATAAGAGATTGGACATGATATTTTCCAATCCCGTGTCGAGAATGAACTTTTTGATGGAGAAGTTCTCGGCTCTAGCGTTCTATACTCTACTGCTGTTGACCGTTTCGTCTCTAGTACTCATGGGCTCATTATATTCGATTGGAGAGGTAAGGGAATTCGGGGTTTGGGAGGCTTTCGCTTCGATGTTGGGCGCGTGGCCGCTGTTCCTGGTGGTCATAGCTTTCTCGATATTGTTTGCGGTGAAGTTTCAGAGAGCTAGGATCGCTGTGGGCCTGAGTCTGATGATAGCTTTAGTGATGTATGCACTCCATATAGCCGGTAATATGGTAGATGCCTTAGAATGGCTCACTACCTTAACCATATTGACGTATTGGGATTACAACTCCGTGATTCTAGATGGCGTATTCAAAACATGGCATTTTGTCGGTCTTTTCATTTTAGCGATGATCATATTTGTCGGTGCGTTATCCCTCTTTGATCGTCAAGATATACCTACTTGATAGGTCATGATCAGAGATAATTTTATTAGTATAAGGATTTTAGATAGGATAGATGTCGTCGCGAAAAGAATACCGAACCGTATATTTAAAGGATATACAGCCGAGTCAATCATACTTGAGTGACGAGAGATTAGAAGGTTTAGAAGGTGATATGGAACCGCTTCCTGTAAGAAAGATCGGCGATAGACTCTTCTTTACTGACGGACATCATCGAGCCTATAGGCTATTACAAAAAGGTAGGGAAGAGATAAAGGTGCGTAAAGATGAAGATGATATGGACTGGCTTGAGTATTTAGTCTGTGTTGATTGGTGTGAGAATGAAGGTCTGATGGATGTTGAAGATCTCGGAGACAGGATAGTCGATGAAGATGTTTTTGAAAAGGAATGGTTAAAGAGATGTGAAAAGATGCATCAAAGACTTGATGAAAAGGGACCAGGTCATTTTGTGGAGATAGAGGAGGTGAAGGATTCTGATGATAAAAGCGAGCTTTGCGAGTTGATTTTAAGATCACTCCCTGATTATTTTGGGATAGAGAAGGCTATACAAGAGTATATCCGAGATGTTCGTGACAAGTATTTTTTATCTGCTAAGATCGGAGAGATAAGTGTGGGTTTCTGCGCTTTAAAAGATCATAATGAATTCACATCTGAACTTTACCTGATCGGTGTATTGGAAGAACTACAGGGAAGAGGTATAGGTAAGAGATTGATAGGAAGGCTAGAAAAACACATATCATCAGAAGGTAAGAAGTACCTGACCGTTAAAACTCTAGGACCTTCACGGGAAAGTGAATATTATGAGAGAACGAGAGGGTTTTATCGCTCTGTAGGCTTCGTTCCTCTGGAGGAGTTTAAGGAACTTTGGGACGATGATCCCTGTCTGTTCATGGTTATGGACTTGGAGGATTGACGGTTCATCTAAGTTCATCGCATTCTGGACAGTAGTACCTGTCTAGTTCTTCTAGATATCTCATATCTGCATCGCATCCTGGACAAACTTTGGTTTTTTTATCTAGACCCATGCGGTCATATCTCTCGTATTTATGGATGCCTATCAGTAGAGCTATGCCAGCAATCATGAATAGAATGATACCTATCCCTGCAGCTTCGAGAAGACCGGCGGCCATCTCTTCTGCCATGTAGTATAAGAAGTAGCCGGGGACTCCCACAGCTAGCAGTCCGTTGATATGACCTAAAAGAGTCTTGAATGGCTTATCCATAGTAAGAGCGAGGAAGGGATAGATGTATAGTGCTAGGAATAGAGAAGCGCCCTGCTGGTAACCGAGGGTGTCACCGTCACCTTCTATCCAAGGTAGTAAAATAGATACGATAGCTAGTACGGTTGCGTAAAAGATGATCTTGCCTCCGGTGTTCCATCCTTTATAATTGAACTGGAGACCTCTGATCCTCGGTTCTTTTTCCTCTTTTTCTTCGCTCATCTACGCATATTATATTTTTTACTATTACTTAAAATCAATCCTCATTTACTCATCTCAAAGATTTGATTTGATAAGCACCCCTAATCTATTTATATCTATTCTGCAGCTAAATAGGTTTGAAGAGATGATAAAAATGGATAGAAAATTGAAAGGAATACCCGTCTATGTGATGGCGTTGATACTGGTGAGCGGTACGGTGCTAGGTGCAGGTGTATGGTTCTTGACTGTCGATGTGCCAGTGGAATACGATGAACCGGTCGAAGTGTACATGTGGAACGAAAGAGATGATACTGAAACACAATATGGTGGTACAGGAGCAGATTTCCGGCTGAGAGATAGACATGAACATGTAGAAGAACTAGATATGACATATGAAACATTCCACCAGCACGTGAGGTTAGAGAATCCAGCCGACGGGAAACAGGACCTTGAAGTGACGGTGTCTCTTTCTGTCGAGCCTGATAATGGTGACGCTGATGACATAGGTATTGTAGTGTTCGAAGGCGAAGTGGATCCAGTAGAGGTCAGTTGGGAATATGATGACCATGAGGACATGGAGGATTGGAGAGCATCTCCAGAGGGCCAAGACTCTCAAGTAGTAGAACGTGGATCTGCAACGATACCTTTTGAGAATTTAGATCACGATGGAGGAGGCGCAGATGAAACTTTCACAGTAATATACACAAACAGAGAGGATACAGAACAAGGCGATCCGGTAGATGTATCAAATTACAATATTGAGTGGTTCTTTGAAGAAGAAGTAGAAGACTAAACCCACCCAACCGAAAAAACCTTTCCCACTTTCCTCTATATATTTCAGGTGAATAAAAGGCGAAACATATCATGGATGTAATCGACCGTTTACCCGTGCTGATCGTAGCCGTAGTTCTAACGGTAGGTGTAGTTTACGGTGCAGGTGTATGGATTTTCAATACAGGCATACCAGTTGACTATCACAATCCCATAACTATAGAGATGAGCGATGAGATACAGATCGAAGAGTCGGACCAATGGCAGACCGTAGGATTTCGAGATACAACTGAGAGAGAACACGAGGCCGACTTTTCCTATAACGAGCCGCCCCATCAGTTCTACACCTACGTGAATCTTAGTAATGTCGATGGCAGCCAAGATACTACCATAGAAACGGAAATCGAAAAGCCCGAAGATTTCGGTACCCAGGAGATTGGTTTCACCGTACGCGCGGGAATAGTAGAACCCGGTCTGATCGATGAAGTGGATGAGTGGGACTCGATAACAAATGAAACTACAGTAGAGGAAGGCGAGGAAAGATTCCTGACTGTAGTCTATACTCTATCTGATGACGCTCCGCATCCACCGGAAGATCCCGTGGTCTGGAACTTTAGAGATGTAACTGATTGACGAGGTATTGATAAAAAAAGAAGGCTAAAACATATGATAAGGAAAAAGAACTTGTTCGTGGTTGGCGCAGTTGTCTTGCTCACCGCAGTTGCAGTCGAAGGTGCAGGTATATGGTTGGCTGGAGTAGATGCGCCTTTGACTTATGATGAAGAAGCAGCTTACG
>JAFDTP010000112.1 GCA_019594195.1 Thermoplasmata archaeon | reverse complement strand
CTGCCCATCAATACGACCTCTTCAACGGTGTAAGGAAAACGTATGTAGGTATCTTGAGGTACTACAGCGCAGATCTTTGCTAATTCATCTCTAGAAAGTTTAGAGATATCAGTACCATCGGTTTTGACATCCCCTCTCCAGGCTCCTAAAATATTTGTTATGGATTTTATCAGAGTGCTTTTCCCAGATCCATTTGGGCCTACTACTCCTATGAACTCACCTTCCATGACCGATAAACTCATATCCTTAAGGATCGCGTTACCTTTAGTGTAACCTGTAGTTAGACCTTTTATCTCAAGTATCACCATCCGGTTTCACCTCTGTTTTTCAGAAGTAGGTATATGAAAAAGGGAGCACCGAAAAGTCCAGTGATGACTCCTACCCAGAGGCCGCCGCTAACCCTCGAAAAAGCATCACAGATCATCAAAAAAGTCCCTCCCAGCAGTGCTGAAATAGGTATCAATCTTCGATGATCTGGTCCAACGAGCAATCTAGATGCATGAGGGATTATCAATCCTACAAAGCCTATAACGCCAGTAAATGATATCACCACAGCAGCTAAAAGACTAGCGCTGATCAACTGGATCATCTTGGTCTTTTCAACTTCTATACCAAGTTGTTTAGCAGAAGTTTCCCCCGTTTGAATAACGTTAAGGTCCCTTGCATAGGCGTATACCAGTGCTGAGCCGACAAACATCACTAGTAAACTGATCCAGACTTCATTCCAGATTGTGCCGCTCAGCGACCCCCATGTCCATGCTACGATGCTCATCCTCTCGGCTGGATCACTGTAGAAGAGTATCAGACTGGTAAGAGAGGTCAACAAGAAATTCATCGCTAGACCTGCTAGTAAAAGAGTGGAGATGTCAGTGCGTCCATTCACCCTCCCTAGGAAGAAAACGGTGAACATCGTGGTCATAGCGAAGATGAAGGCTATCATCGGTAGAAATATCCACAACATACCGAAATATATCCCAACCGCCGCTCCAAATGCGCCTCCCGCGGAGACACCGAGTATGAAAGGAGACGCCATCGGATTTTTGAATACACCCTGCATGGATGAACCCGAAACTGATAGGGATATGCCCGCGATCAAGCCTAATATAATACGAGGCAATCTAAGCTGCAGTATTATCTTAGACTGGGCTCCAGTATGTGCTTGGAAATATCCACCTATCAAAGGTATCCTAGAGAGAAGTATTTCGAATATGTTTTTGATAGGTATGTTTACAGATCCGACGGATAAAGACACGACTGATGTGATCAGTGTCAAGAGGCCGAAAACCATCAACGACTTTTTGAAGTGATCTTTGAGGGGATGAGACATGAATGTTCCCTTGTCTGTTTATCTAATCATACCGCCCCTTTGCTATCTTTTTCTAAGGGTCTTGACCATATCTCAACTATGTCAGTTTGGCCGCCACGGAGTGAAACGCTCTCTGCTGATCCAGAAGATTGAATTATATCGACTAAACTATCTTGCGCCTCTATCACCCTCGGTCCGGGTCTTGACATCACGTCATCATCAACAAAGTGTATCTCTTCATTTTCTACCGCAGTGATGTCCTGCCAAAGATCTTTTTCAGTGTACTCTTTGACGTCCCCTTCTAGGTGATGAGGTGCTATTATGACTTCAGGGTCCCTATCGATTATCTCATCTTCAGGTATCGTTGACCACCCGCTCTTGTATGATGCTATATTGTGTGCGCCTGCATTGGTCAATAGTGAGTTTTGAAAAGTCCCGTTTCCGGGTGCATTGATCCCATCGAAGGTCCCTGATATATAGAGTACATCGACTCTATCCTCTTTTGCTAGATCTCTTGTTTCTTCAGTGATATCATCCATCTCGTCCTTAAGTTCCTGTGCCTTCTGTTCGCCTCTCTCATCGATACCACAAACTTCTCCAAGCAATTCGATGTCGGAATAAACGTCTTCTAAAGTTTCGCCTCCGGTCACTACTGTCTTTATATCGTATTCTTCGAGCTGCTCTCTCATATGTGCTACTGCCTCAGTGATCACTACGACGTCTGGTTCGAGATCTATTATTTTCTCATAATCCACTTCAAACGAATCTCCAACTTCAGGTAAATCTAACGCCTCTTCAGGATGATTACTGAAATCGTCTACACCGACGACTCTGTCTCCCACTTCAAGGTGGAAAAGTATCTCAGTGTTAGAAGGCATGAAGGAGATGATCCTTTCAGGAGGTTCTTCAAAGAGGATCTCTTCTCCGGCTGCATCTTCCACGACGTAGCTTTCTTCTCCATCTTGAGATCTATCGTTTTGTACCGTTCCACTCAAAGGGCCTATCAATGCGCCGACGACCAATATCAAAGCGACAGCGATTCCTATCGCTAGGAATAGATTTTTATTTTTCATGATATCGTTCTCCAATTAACTTTACAAAACTAAAAATAACTTTAATTATTTATAACTTGCCATGGCATCATACTTTTCACATCTCGATACCTTTCCTCGCATCTATCCCTTTCTGGTATGGATGTTTGATCTCTTTCATCTCTGTTACGAGGTCTGCTTTCTCGATGAGTTCTTGATGGGCTTTTCTTCCTGTGAAGATCAGTTCTACGTTATTTGGTTTGTTCTCTATCAACTCTATCAGGTCCTGTAATTCCAATAGATCGAAATGATTGGCTACACATATCTCATCGGCGATAACGATATCATAATCTTCTGAGAGCATAGCATCTTGGATATCTTTTAGACCTTCTTTCGCTTTTCTTTTTTCCTCCTCACTCTGTACATCTTCAAAGTGGAATTCTCCTGTTCCGTACTGTTCTATGGTTATGAGGTCTGAAAATCTTTCTAAAGCCACATGTTCTCCATATTCTCGGGTCTTCATGAACTGTCCTATGTAGGTTTTGAAGTCTCTTCCCGCTGCCCGGACAGCGAGTCCGATGGAGGCAGTTGTTTTCCCCTTACCATCGCCCGTGTATATCTGGACTAGTCCTTGGTCGAGTTTTGAAGTCAATCGATCACCTTGCTATTTTTAGATGATTAAAGGCATCTTTAAAATTTTCCAACCGATTGGGAGATAAAGCTATGGTATCTGAGAATGAGCTCACAGGTGGACACGATGTGAGATATCATTCGAGATCTGATTTTGTTTCGTCGCTGCAGGTCGAGTTCGGAATTGACATATTAAAAATCTAGGGACAATATATATATTTAGTTATCATTTACCCTGTCAAGAGGTAGGATGCAAGCATGTCGGAAGAAGGCAAAGTTAGGATGATGGTGATACCGATCGTAGCGATGCTCGCGGTGACGATGGTCGTCGCCGGGTGGCAGTATGAAGAGCAAGTAGAGATAGATGTAGATGAAGGATATGAAGAGATGACCGTGACAGTTCCTCCCACACCAGAAGACGAAGTAAGATCAAGAAACTTTCGAGAAGAGGGTCCCTACAGAGCTACAGCAAGGTCAGAGATCAATGACGGTGAAGGTTTCCTTGAAATAGACGTAGAGTTAGGTAATTGGGTAGGATTGTCAGAACAGCCACGATATGATCATGATTTTCGAAAAATAAACATCGAT
Organism: Thermoplasmata archaeon; assembly: GCA_019594195.1. The sequence goes on along the minus strand of JAFDTP010000112.1, from coordinate 1,456 downwards.
GGACATTTAGGTTCAGAATATGATCCTGAAAGATTGAGAGTAGAAGCGCAGATCATAAACTCCCCAGCAATGGAAAGAGAGGAACAAAAAGATGTATTTTATTTTTTATATACACATTCAATCGATTCTGGTGAAAAAGGTTTAGAAACTTGTTCACCTGATAATATGGGATTTAATAGTAGGGAGGAGGCCTTTGTATATTATGAGGTCGTAGAGAATAACTTTTCAGTGGAACATTTAGAACTTTATTCTCAACACCATTACCACTACAGCCTTGTTGATGAACCAATAACCATCGAATACAGAGCTATTTTAGAAGGTCTCCTGGAAGAAGTCAGAGCAACTGCAAGAGTGACTTACACCCAAGAGGAGATGTGATATCCATGCTTAAGAATAGGTTGTTTGTGTTCGGTATAGTGATTTTGCTTGTATTTTCATCAATCGTAGTAATTAACACTGCCTCCGCTTAGGGAGATGAAGGAACGGAGCCTAACCCTTACTTACCTATTTATCAAAACTCTCCAGATGCAGCAGCTACAAATTTCGAAATACCAGATTATGATTTATCCGGTGATCCACCTTATGATGCTCCTCCTCCAAGATATGAACATACAGCTTATTCAGGAGAGAGTGAAAAAGAGACCTGGGATAAAATAAATAGTTGGCTTTCGTTGAGTGTTACTCCCTATAAGATATCTGGATGTGAGTACCAACAAGATGTCTTCTTTGCCGTTCATGGAGTTGGATTTAGTGAAAGAAAAGAAGACACAAGTGGGAATGACGTAGATATTTGGCGTCCAGGAGAGATAGAATTAGAAGCCCAGCAGTCTGATGTTGATGCGAGTCTATTTTACCATGAGGAGCATAACGCTGGATTTAATACTAGAGGAGATACAGGTGCAGGGGATGATATGTCCGATTGGGGACATGTGATTTATAATGCAGCAGGTTGTCTTCCGGTTATAGGCGATTTTCAAGATTATGCAGAGTTAGGAGCTAGTGTATATAATGCTGCGAGCAACAACGAGGTAGAAGAATTCGAAAACATGGCTTCAGGGCCTTATGCAAGTGTAGGTTCTGTATGGGATGTATTTCCCGAAAAGGAAGAGTTAATAGTAGAATATGAAGGTTACTATTTTGGATTTGCTACAGAAATGCATTGGCAACTGAAAAATGATGATGTGGATTTAAGTCAGACTCATACCCTAGAAATAAGTTCTACATTGATAACCGAACATTTTGAGGCACCAGATCAGGCCCCTCCTACAACTTCCACAACGGAAGGGCCCGAAGCTTCAGTAGAGATCTCGATCAAGAACCGCGAGATAGAAGAAATTGAATCAGATAACAAGGACTCGTACGGAGATTCGGTAAGTGTCACGAACAGAGATGGCAGCCTGTACTGGGACGATGAGATATCGGTGTTGTTGAACGATCAAGGATGGGGTTATTACTT
>JAFDTP010000107.1 GCA_019594195.1 Thermoplasmata archaeon | reverse complement strand
TGGTTTTCCGTGTCCATTTCCCTTATGCCCTGCACGTGGTCCCTGCCGACCTCGTTTAGAGGGAAAGGAGAGACGATATCCACTCCTTCTGGTTGAAGGTAAGGTATCGAATATACGCTGAGCTCTGACAGGCTTCCGTCGTGCTCCGCGGCGTTGACGTACTCGGTCCTGTTCTCCTCTTCCGCTTCCGTCAGCTTCTCCACAAGCTCTTCGCCGGTTTCATCCAAGTCAAAGGGTGAAAGTTCTTCTACGACTTCGGGATCCAGGTGCGGTATCGCGTAGACTCCTAGATCGGAGATATCGTCGTCGTGGATTACAGATTGAACATATGCTGTCTGGTTGTTTGTGTCCTCGTCCTCTATATGGTGTACGAGGTCCTGGCTGGTCTGAGTAAGTTGGTGCGGCGAAAGCTTTTCCACTAGCTCAGGCGGTAGTTCAGGCGTCGCGTAGACTCCTAGATCGGAGATATCGTCGTCGTGGATTACAGCTTCCACGTAGGCACTCTGGTTTTCCATGTCTTCGTATTCTATACTATCGACGAGATCTTCGCCTGTTTCCGTGAGGTTGAATGGCGATATCTCAGCCACGATTTCTGGCGGTAGCCTAGGAACTGCAAAAACACCTAGATCGGATAGGTCTCCGTTCAACTGAACGGATTCAATATATTCTGTATGGTTACCAAGGTCAGCTTCTGACAGAGAATGAACTAGATCTTCAGAGGTCTCATAGCGGGAGAACTGTGTAATATTTCCGACTGTCTGGGAAGGTAAATGCGGTATCGCGTAGACTCCGAGATCGGAGATATCGTCGTCGTGGATTACAGCTTCTACATATGCTGTCTGATTGTTTGTGTCCTTGTTCTCTATCCTCTCCACCAGATTCTGTGAAGTCTCGGTCAATTCGTGCGGCGAAAGCTTTTCCACTACTTCCGGCGGCAGTTCAGGCGTTGCGTAGGTTCCTAGCTCTGAGAGGTCGCCGTTCTGTACCACGGACTCTATGTACTGTATCTGCTCCTCGGGACCTAGGTCCATTATACTTTCGGCGAACTCCTCGCTGGTCTCGTAAAGCGGTATACCGGAAAGCATGCCGAGCGTTTCAGGGGAGAAATCCCTCTTGAACTCGAAGCCTAGCTCAGAAACCTCTCCCTCTGAGCTTATGAGTGCAGGTATATGATCCGGTTCCTCGGCAAGGTAGTTGACGACGTCTTCAACGTAAGCAGGATCTTCGATTTCAGCTATGTAGCTGGCAACCTCACCGAGCTTTTCCTCGTCTACTTCCAGTCCGTGGAAAGCCAGTGCGTTTTCCTCCTCAAGACCACCTAACCAGGCCGCAGCCACTGCAGGATGCTCCTCGGCGGGGCTCAGCCCCATTCCGTGTACTGCACCGTCAGGCATGCCGTCGCCTGAGCTGTCGTACTCTCTCCAGTCACCTTCCACATCACCTATGATAGCCATCTGCCTGTGATTTGAAAGGCCGTCACCGGAATAGTCCCAGACCAGCACGGTTGATACACTAGTGAGTATCAAAACAGCTGCGAGGACAACTGCTGCTATCTTTTTGCTCGATATATTTTCGAGTCCGAACGAACTCTGCTCGGAACTCTCATCACTACTATGCTTTATCTCACCATCTTCCTCTTCTTCCGGCATCCTTGCCCTCGACGCGTTATTAATAATCGTTTACTTAAATTTTATCTATCGATATCCAATATCTTCAGTATAAAAGCAGAAATCTTTCTTAGATCGATTCCTCTCGAAAACACAGTATCTTATCTAGGAAATCCAAACTTATTTCACTTCGTACTCGGCAACGAAACTCTTCTCTCCAACTTGTTGAAAATCTTTGAATTCTACCTCTATCCCTTCGTCCTCCAACTGATAAGCCAGATCTATAAAGTACTCATCCATGCAGCAGCTCAGGGAGAAGTTACCTTCGAACTTCACCTTTAATTCTTCTTCTCCCGATTCTACCAACTCGGCTTCAGCGATATCTGCTTTGTACTCGTTGTGAGATTTTATCGCTGAACAAACTTTTTCTTCATCCATAACTATCACACAAAGGTATTTCGCGAATATATTCAACTGCGGTGCCATCATAATTCAACTTCACAGGATGAACATCTAGGCCAGCCTCGACCGCCTCATCGAACACCTTAGCAAATTCAGGGTCTTTGTCTTTGTGAGGAGTAAAACACGAAGCATCGGATCTGAAGACTAGAAAAAGTAAAGCACAAGAAGTGTTCTCTTGATCTATAGCTCCTACCAGTTCTTCTACATGCCTCCTCCCTCTTTTAGTCGGAGCATCGGGAAACAGAGCCACCCCGTCTTCAGCTAAGGTGCAGCCCTTGATTTCCAACCATATCTTTTGATCATCCTTCTCTAAAAGAAAATCTATCCTGCTCTCACCCAACATTATTTCTGCCTTATAACTGATTATCTCTCCAAAGGGACTTATCTCCGCATCCTCTAGAAGATTTTCTGCTATCATCCTATGATAACCAGAATTCACGAATACCCAATCATCTCCGACTTTACCCGCTAAAAGAGTCCAATCTGTTTTCCTATCATCATCTACAGCCTTTTCTAACAAAACTTCATTTCCAGGATACAATATCTCGTTCAATCTACCTGGATCTCTTATGTGGACCTCTTCTATCGAAAGAGTCTTCTCTACTTCGACCTCGCCTAGAAACCTGTTCTTCCTGTTTTTAAATGACCCTTTAGCATCGAACGGTACTTCCAATAGATCTCTCATCTTATCTTTTCTAATATTATAGAGGGGCAGAGATCTCTAACACCCTGTATCTTTCCGATCTTTTTTGTCATTATCTCGGAAAGGTGATCTCCGTCTTCAGCCCAGATCTCGGCCATTATCATGTGGTCTCCAGTCGACTTAGCGACCCATTTGACCTCTTCTATATCCGACATCTGTTCGATGGCTTTCAAGAAGTATTCTGGTTCAACATCGAGTCCTAAGAGAGTGACAGTGTCATACCCGATATTCTTGGGATCTATATCCACTGTGAAACGGTCGATAACATCGTCTTTTTTGAGCGAATCGATCCTTTTCCTTACAGTTGCTTCGCTGACATCGAGCTCTTCAGCTATTTCTGTGTAAGGTGTTCTAGAATCTTTTTTTAGTATTTCAAGGATTTGCTTATCTTTTTCGTCAATTTTTGGCATATTATGTAAAATTACATCAGGCATGTTATTTATATTTTTGCGAATTCCGTACAAAAAATACATATATGTCGTACTTATTACATCGTTATGCAGTTTGAGATGGATATGAGTATGATAAAACAACACCCATATTTGGTGAGGAAAAAATGTCCTTCGCCTAGAACGTCCTACGGTAAGATTAATGTAGGTAAAGACTCATTTGATTATTGGGTGAGTGGAGTAGTATCTCTAAAGCAGGATGATGAAAAATGCTTCCATCATCTGGAGGTCTAAAATATGACAGAAGATATGGATATAGAAGAATTGGATTTTGAGGAAATGTTGAAGATTGCTGTTAAAGCCGAGATCAATGCCAAAGAGGTTTATGAACACATGGCTGGAAGAGTCGACAATTTCGTGATGAGTGAACGTTTCGAATTTCTAGCGGGAGAAGAGGAGAAGCACGAACAGTTTTTACGCAACATCTACGAAGGCATAAAGGGGCAAAAAGAAATCGAATTGCCTGAAGATACGCCCGTACCTCTACCCTATATAAGGTACGGTGACGATATAGACGAAAGCGAAATAATAGAACAGGCGATGGAGGCTGAGGTAGCCTCTCGGGATTTCTATAGAGATATGGCCGAAAAGGTAAAGGATTCAGGTCTTGAGAGAAATCCAAAAAAATTATTAGATTATCTCGCAGGGATGGAACAGAACCATTATGATATCTTGAAGGAAGAATTCAGTACTATGAGCGAGTTCGAAGAGTTCGATCAATATTACCCGGCCATGCACCAGGGACCTTGAGGTGAACGGCTATGGCCAAATGGAGATGTACCGTGTGCGGCTACATCTATGATGAGGAGAAAGGGGATAAAAGCAACGGTATCGAACCAGGAACCAAATTTGAAGAGTTACCAGATGATTGGCTATGCCCAGTTTGTGGTGCCCCTAAAGATGACTTCGAGAAGATAGATTGATAAGGTGTTATGTATGGAAGAAATACCGTCCGAGATAGAAGTTGGAAAAAAAGCACCTGATTTTACTTTGAAAGACCAGCACGGCGATGAGTTCACACTGCGTGATTACAAAGACAGGACACGAGTGCTGCTCTCATTCCATCCTTTGGCTGGAACCGAAGCATGCGCCAAGCAGATGCAGTCTTTAGAGAACAGTAAGAGGAAGTTCCAGGAATATAATTCAGTGCCTGTCGGTATAAGCGTTGATCCAGTTCCCAGCAAGAAGCTATGGGCAGAGAAACTCGGTCTAGAAGATTTGAGGATATTGTCAGACTTCTGGCCGCACGGAGAAGTAGCAAAAAAATACGGTCTCTTTATGGAAGAAAAAGGGTTCTCTAAAAGAGCGAACATCTTGTTGGATGAGGAGCAGAACATAATATTCTCAAAAGTTTATCAGATCGGAAAAGTACCAGATGTTAGAGAGATAATATCGAAATTGAAGGAGAGGAGGTAGAAAATGACTAAGATAGAAGAAATGTATAGCACAGACGATTGGAAAACTGAAAAACACGTACCGGTGATAGAGGTCGAAAAACAAGGTGAAAAAATCAAAGTGAAAGCAAGTATTGGAAAGGAGATATCACACCCGAACGAAACCAAGCATCACATACGATGGATCGAACTATATTTCAAGCCGGAGGATGACCCATATCCTTACCAGTTAGGGAAATACGAATTCACTGCCCACGGAGAATCCACGGAAGGCGCGGATACAAGCACGATCTACACAGATCCAAAGGTGGTTAGCACTTTTGAAAGCGAGAAGAGCGGTACGATAATAGCGAATTCATACTGCAATACTCACGGCCTTTGGACGAACGAAAAAGAACTGGAGATCTGATCGTTGATAAACAGCGATTTAAAACCTTTTCTTTTATTTATATATACTCAAGAGGTGTATAAGATGGATGAAGAAGAATTAGGAGATATGACGAAAAAATCCCTTGAAGAAGCTTTTCAAGGCGAATCGATGGCGCACATGAGGTACCTGCATTTCAGCGATGTTGCTGAAGAAGAAGGAAAAGAGAACATAGCTAGGTTGTTCAGAGCGATAGCCTATGCTGAAAGAGTCCATGCAGGGAATCACTACGAAGAATTGGGCAATATCGGGAATACTGCTGAG
>JAFDTP010000052.1 GCA_019594195.1 Thermoplasmata archaeon | reverse complement strand
GTTTTTTTCAAAAATTTGAGTGAATCTATATTCAATCCCATCGCTTCGGTTAGTTCTCCGTAACATGCAAGGTTACAGACCTCACATCTACATTCTTCTATCTGTTCAACTGTACAGCCCTGATGGAAAGTAAGATCCGTATCTATGAGAAGAGTCAAGAAAGATGGGCAATCCTCTTTTTTTCTCTTGTTTGCAATTGAGTTTAGATAGGAATATGAACTTATTATATTGTATTCATTTTTCTTTTTCAATTTTATTATCCGTTTGGCTATATTATTTTGTTCTGTTAAAGGAAGAGCTAGGTTTTTAGAATCTTGATAAGGATACATAAAATTGAACCAGACCCCATCAGTTATTGGGGAAAAAAAGGAAGCTATTTTTTCAACTTGATGAGAATTTCTTTTATTGAGTGTAACTCCAACAATTTTATTGACTTGTGGATTTTGTTTAATATTTTCCACGATCCTTTCGAATACACCTTCTTTCCGATTTTCATCGTGTGTTTTACCGAAACCTTCTAGCGATATCCAATAACTATCGGGATCGTGTTTCTTTAAATCTTTTATTCCGTTAGTGATCATCATCACCAACATCCCTAGATCTTTTCCGTAAGAGATCAGATCATCTATGTCCTCCCTATTTGTTGGTTCCCCACCTTCAAGTATTAGATGGGTCGCACCCATATCTCTAGCCTTCTGAAAGGCCTCAAACCATCCCTCGGTAGTGTTATCTTCAACATCTCTACCCCACCATGGACAATGATCACACTTCAAATTACATTCACTAGTTACTTTAGCGACTGCGCTCAGAGGGCGTTTATCTCCTAGTTTCCATCTAAGATATCTGTAAATGTAATATGGTTTGAATTGCCCGGGTCTCATCCTTTAGTAAAGTCGTTATAGGTTGATAAAAAACTTTTGTGTGTGATTGTTAGGAAATGATGGGTGTTGTGCATTTGGTTAGTTAGATTTAGAAGGGATATTACTGCGTAACCCAATAATGTTTGATAACCTAAATATTACGAGAAGATTTGTAAAACCTTCTATAGAATTTTGAGTTCAAAAAGTGCACTTTTCCAAATCGAAAACATACTGCTAGAAAATGACCTTTTATTATCAATTCACTCTTTCATATATCTTCTAGAGCTTTTCGGCATTTATCGACCCACCAATCCATGTTTTTGTTTTCAAATTTTTTCAAAGCATCGTTCAAATTCTTTTTAGCTTTCTTTTTTTCACTTTGCCTCATAAGAAGCTTAGAATGATCGTATAATATTTTTGCTTTTTCAGTCTCATCTCCGAGTTGTTCCAATAACCTTATTCCCTCATCAAATTCTTTCTTTGCTTCATCCAATCTACCCATTTTGAGATGCACTTTGCCAAGACTGCCGTGGGCCACTCCCATAGCTCTTTCAAAACCTATTTCAGAACTCAAATCCACTGCTTTTTGCGCTTTTTCTAATGCCGATTCTTCATCACCTATTTCCAGCCAAGTCTCCGCCAATCCGAATAGAACATGTACTATCAAACGTTTTGCATCTATCTCTTTAGTCAATTCATAACACTCTTTATATGATTTTAATGCCTTCTCAAAATTTCCTTTCTTCTTATGTATTGAACCGATATTATAGAGAGACCCAGCTTTACCTCCCTTATTTCCTATCTCAGTCGCTATCCTGATACTTTTTTTATGATATTCAAAAGCTTTATCCAAATTTCCTTTCTTTTCATATGTTGAACCAAGATTGTTTAAATTCGCAGCTATACCTGATTTGTTTCCTATCTCTTTCTCAATTTTCAAGGCTTTTTTAAAGTGATGCAATGCTTCGTCGTACTCTCCTTTGATCTCATATATGTTCCCTATGTTGGTGTTGGTCGTAGATACCCCCATCTTATCTCCAATTTTCTCTGCGATTGCGAGGCCTTTTTCGTAATGTTCAAGAGCTTTGTCCAATCCTCCCTTATTTTTATAAATTATACCGATATTGTTCAAACTTTTGATGATAAGTTCTTTATTTCCGATCTTTTTCTCTATATTATATCCACGATAGAAATTATCCAAGGCGAGCTCTAAGTCTCCTTTTCGTTTATATACGACACCGAGATTGTTCAGAGTTTCACAGAGTCCTCGTTTGTCGTCGATCTTCTCTCTTATAGAGGCGGCCTTATTCAGCGATTCTAGAGCTGAGTCCAGATTTCCCTTTCGTATATCTATAGCTCCGATGTGATGGAACGCGTGTGCTATCTCTCTCTCATCACTAATTTCCTCCGCGATCTTCTTTTCTTCCTCAAAAATATTTCTAGCTCTGTTGTAATCGCCCTTTCTGAAATAAACACGTCCTTTAGCGCTCAGCAATTTGCATTTCAAATTGTCGTTTTCTTCGCAGAGAGTGAGACCTTCTTCGGCTTTCTCTAGTGCCTGATCAAAATCCCCCAATATGAGGAATATCTCGTTCAGCTTACTTAAAATATTATTCATTAAATGAATATCGTTAGTCTTTTCTATCACCGAATCATAATGATTTATTGCCTCCTGATGGTCCCCTCTGATCTTGTGGATGTCGCCCAATCTTTCGAGAATATCACATCTGTCTTTTTCTTCGCTGAGATCTAGGGCCTTTTTGTACATCTTTATAGCGTTCTCGTGGGCGTAGGATTTTTCAGCCGTTTTGCCTGCTTTGAAGTAATGTCTAGCTCCCTTCTCTAATTGATTAGCCTTCTCATAGTGCAGCCCGAGATCGGAATGATGTTCTTCCAGATTATCTTTGTATATCTTCTCAATATTTTCAGCAACAATATTATGTAGACTTTTCTTTTTCAAGGCAGATATATCTTCATAGATAACTTTTCTGACAAGGTTGTGGGTGAAGAGGTAAGAATTGTCCTTAGTATACTCTTTCCATATATCTCTCTCTAGTACTTCATCGATAGTATCAAGCAATTCTAATTCATCGACATCAAGGCAGCTTCTGAGAAGTGTAAGAGGTATTTTTTCTCCTATTATACTCCCCATCTCTACAATATTAATACTTTCCTTGGAGAGATGTATACTCAGTCGTCTTTTCAATACGTCCTCGATGACTTGAGGTATTTTCAATTCTTCTAGATCAGAAGGATAATCAGATCTAGAAAAGGATAATTTATCTTCCTCGATTAGCAATTCCACAAATTCTTTGATGAACAAAGGATTGCCTTCACTCATATCATGAATGAAGTTAATAAAATCGCTAGGAACGCTTTCGGAATTTAACATAGAGTGCACCATTTTTTTCGTATGTTTCCACTTCAAGGGTTCTATACTTATATCTTCATGTTTATCTATTCTCGATAAACGACTTATTACATCGTATATAGTATGGTCATTACTCACATCTTCGCGTCGGTAAGCACAGATAAAAAGAACAGGATGGTCTGATAGATTATCTACCATGTAATGTAATAGATAAAAACTCGCTCCGTCGCCCCATTGTAGATCGTCTAGCGATATGATCAATGGTTTTCTTTCAGATAATTTTTCAACTTCCTTTGTGAATTCAAAAAATATACTCTTCCTTTCTGCTTCATAAGTCTCTCTATCGGTACCACGATTTTCATCTCTGTCCTTTGGTCTTGATAATATATCCAAAAAAGATGATTGTTCAAAGTCTTCAAATGCTTTTTTGAAAGGAAGGTAAGGGTCTGAAGTTTGAGAATAACCTTTTCCTTGAAAGAAAATCACATCATCACTTATTTCTTGTTTGAACTTGTCTACCATAGTTGATTTTCCTATACCCGCTTGACCTGCGATGAATATCGCTTTACATCCATCATTTTTTACATTCTCAAAAGTATCTTTGAGTTTTTTGAGTTCCTTTCTCCTGTTCACAAAGTCGGGTTCCTTCATTTCATGTTGGTCAGTGAGGTCTAATATATTTTCTCCGTTCATCTTTACTAGTACATCAAGAAGGGTATTTTCGCTTTTTACGTAATTTTCCATCTCAGATAACTTGACCTTTTTTTTCCCATCTAAAGTTTTGATTTCAATCTTTTTTTGCTTTAATTTCTTCCGAAGATCCTTTGCTTTTTTCTTTCCTTCGACCGTAAGAGAGTATATCTTCCTCTTTCTATTTTGCGTTCGCTTTAAATATTTTTTTTCTTCTTTAATTAAATCTTTTTTAATCATCTTCCTGAGTATACGGCTAACCCGGCTCCTGCTACCGTCAACGGTCTCGGCTATACCTTTTTGGGAAATATCCTCCGGAACCTTTCTATCTAGATAGTGTGATCTAAATCTGCTCAAATGTAACAGTATCCTATCCTCTATCGTGGTCCTCATCATTTTCTATTTTAGTCTTTCTCGTTCTTAAATTTTACTCTCAAATACCGCACATGTGCTCCTAACTTCAATATATACAAACTGTAAATCAACTATACAGAACCTATGGCGCGGTCTTTAATAATTGAGGATTCCCTGGAAACGAAAATTAGTACACAATATTTTGATTCAGTGATATTGCTGAAAAGACCACGCTGATGGGTTAAGACAAAAAAGAGTGAAAAAAATGGAAGAAAGAAAAATAAAAAGATTTGTGGCATTTTTTTGCACACTGATCCTAGTGATATCTACTTTTCTAGTGGCTACAGGGACTATTGTTCATGCATATGAGCAAGAATCCGACGATATCGTTCTGATTGAAAGAGTGGACAGAGAAGACATATCGAGACTAGATCGATTCGATCTAGAGATCCTCGATAGATACAACAGCAATGTTTTAGTCGAATTGAACAGTGAATCTATAGAGCGCTTAGAAGATGAAGGTTTTCGAGTGAATACTTTGCCCGGTAGAAATAGGGTAAACGTAAAAGGTCACATTTTAGAAGTGGACGAAGGCGAAGCGAAACCCATATTCGAAACTGCTGAAGAGCAGATTGGAGAGGGTCTTCGTATCGAGACCTACGACTCCGGTGAAGAGGGACTTTATCTGGTCCACATGCTAGGACCGATAAATCCCGAATGGAGAAGTAGACTTGAAAGAAAAGGTCTTGAAATAATAAATTACGTTCCGAACTATGCTTATGAAGTGAGCATGACCCCGGAGCAAGCGGAAAAAGTAGAAGACCTTGATTTCATTGATTGGGTAGGTATATATCAACCCGAGTACAAGCTTAATCCACACCTAGAAGAGGCTTTAGACGAAGATGTTCCCATATCCGTCCGTCTCAGACCCGACTTCGAAAGGAAAAGCGTATTCGATATCGAATCCGATTTCGAAGTTATAGGGATTGAAGATTTGAGAGATGAAGGCGGCAGGATAACGGTTGAAATCGAAAAAGAGAGCCAACTCGAAGACCTTGCATTGATGAATGACGTTTACCATATATCACCATACATAGAACCCGAACTCCATGGTGAACAAGATTCACAGCTGATAGGCGGTGGAGCTTGGTTCATGGATGATGAATACGAGCATGCAGGTGGAGATCAAAGAGAAGGTGATCCAGATCATCCATATAGAAATTACGGGGATTACGGCGCCTTCATCAATCAGATGGGATTCACAGGTGATGATGTTACTATAACCATAGCAGATACCGGTATAGGTGATGGAACAATAGGTGACGCTGGTCATCTTGACCTGACAGGACGAGTGATCGGTGGATACGATTTCGAAACCCACTCTGGTGAAGAAGGTAGATGGGCCGACGGCCACGGTCACGGAACTCACGTTACTGGTTCGGCTGCAGGAGACACTCATGGAGGAACTGGAGAGACCTTCGGTTTCGCAGATTATTACATGGCTCAGGGACTTGCCTATGACTCTGAACTGTTCTCTACTAGGATATTCGATGATGGCGGAGGTTTCCTTCCCACAGAATATTACCCGATTGTTGAGGAACCCGCACAGCGTTCCGACGCATATATCCATGGTAATTCATGGGGAGCATCAACGAGTGGTGCATACAGTGATTCTGACGAAATCTTCGATCAGACCGTTAGAGATGCAGACAGAGACGATGATGAAAACGTACCGATGGTGATAACAGTTTCTGCAGGTAATGATGGATCCCGTGGAGATACAAGTACCGGTAGCCCTGGTAACGCTAAAAATGTGATAACAGTCGGTGCTACTCAAACATACAATCCAGAACTCAACATGGAGAATCCTGAGAACATGGCAGGTTTCAGCTCGAGAGGTTGGACAGAAGATAACCGTATAAAACCAGACGTAGTAGCTCCAGGTGAAGGAATCTATTCTCTGACACCAGGTGGAGGGTACCAGGAAATGTCTGGAACATCCATGTCGCAACCAGCAGTAGCTGGAGCAGCAGCTGTAGTTGTTGAATGGTATGAAGAAAGATACGATGAAACGCCGAGTCCGGCGATGGTGAAATCTATACTGATCAATACTGCGATAGATATGGACCCCGAGGTAGGCGATACTAGAGGACATATCCCGAACCAGGATGAAGGATGGGGTATAGTAGATGTATCTAAACTGGAAGCCCCAGAAGATGAAGATGGCTTAGGATTCCAGCTTGCAGATCAAGAGAATCTTATAGAAACTGGTGATATGGACGAGTTCGAAGTAAGAGCGGTAGATGAAGATGAACCGCTAAAGATAACGCTTTCTTGGACTGACGAAAACGCCCTTGATGGAGATAGTTCCGGAGGAACACCTACCTTGAAGAACAATCTTGATCTTGAAGTCGAATCACCAAGTGGTAATATCTACCGAGGTAACGCTTTCGATGAAAGTGGAGACGGTGAGAGTGACACCGGTTTCACATATCCTAACACTGACGCTATGTCAGATTTTGACTACAACGGCGACGGTTGGGACGACAGGAACAATGTGAACAATGTTTTCATACATCCTGATGAAGTTGAAGATGGAGATTATACTATAAGGGTCATAGGAACGAATGTTCCTGAAGACGCTAATAATGATGGAGATGCTAATCAAGATTACGCTTTGACCGCTTCAAATGTTCCCGATGATGTTGAATTAGATGTCGTTAGGCCCGACAAAGAAGGAGAAATACAGATAGAAAGAGATGAGTATGCGGGAAACGATGTTGTCAACATAACGCTGAACGATATAATACTTGAAGGAGAAGGAACACATGAAGTCAGCGTATCTAGTTTAGATGCTGATGGAAATGAGATACAAAATATGACAGTAGAACTTGTCGAGCACGAAGAAGAACCTGGAGTCTTTGAAGGCCAAGTACAGCTCAGCGAAAACGGCGAAGAAGGTACGCTAGAAGTGACTCATGACGGTGAAATAGTAGCGTGGTACTGGGATGCTGATCCCGGACATCCTGACGATCTTGAAGATGATGAAGAGGAAGATACTTACTCAGTTTCAGGTTCGATGGAACTACAAGAGAACGACTTACCAAGGATCGCGGTCGTAGACGAAATAGATTACCACGATGGCGAGATAGCGGCACAGCTAGAGGCTTATCTAGAAGGACCTCATATCGTAGATACACTAGAGGCTGACGAATTGATAGACGAGATGGAAAATTACGACGTTTTCGTTCCTTGGAGGTTCGGAAGCGATTCTCTTGCCCAAGACTTCTTGGATGAATTGACAGATGATCAGGCAGCCGTATATCTAGATTCTGAAGTGGGCGCTACTGATGAAGCCTACGGAGATGCGATAACAAGGCTCCATAATGTCCGTGAAGATCCCGCCGAACACTGGGCTGATAGCGGCACCAACAGTCCTATCGAGATCGAGATAAATCAGGATCACGAGATCTTCGACGGTTTAGGTGAAGTAGGAGATGTCGTTACCCTCTTAGAGAGCGGTACGATCTATGGTTCTCATTATGAGGAATACAGCGGCGACGATCTTGCCGTTGTTAGATATGACGGTGAGTACGAAGGCCAAGGTGTAGGAATCGATGAAGATGGAAACGAGATTTTACTCGCAGCGAAGAACATAGATTTCTTCGCATCACCAGATGATCCGGCTTGGACCGATGAATCTTGGACACTATTGGCTAATTCAGTAAGTTACTTCACTGAGATGCCTGACAATGTTGTCGGTGTTAGTGAAATATCAGAACCTCCAGAGCGTGTTAATACTGAGGAAAGCCATGCTGTTGAAACATTAGTTAGCAATCTTGGAGATAATGACTACCAAGACATTTTGATTGAGACTACGATAAATCACGAAGCTATAGAACTCCATGAAGATTTTGAGGATGAGATACCGGTTGATTGGACAATTGACAATACGACGGAAGAACCGTATACTTGGCATCATGATGGAGATATGGCATTCGTTGACGGCGTAGCTGAGATAGACCAAGATGAATGGTTGATCACACCTGAATTGGATATGAGTGAAGCTAGATTTACAACCCTCAGGTTCGACCACGATTTCGGTCCTAGTACGATAAGTGGCGATTCTTGGGGTAGAGTGCATGTGACCTCAGATGGTGGAGATACTTGGGAACTCATAGAGGAATTTGAACCTGAGGACCCGGTCGATGGTATTTTCGAATACGACATATCGGATTATGCTGACGATGAAGAACAAGTTCAAGTAGGATTTCAATGGGACTCTTCTGATGATCCAGATAACGGTGATTGGGATGATTGGGAGATATACGAAGTGGAAATCGAGTACATGGATGAAATTTACTACGATGAAACAGAGATCGATGTCGATGCTGGTGAGGACGTTACTGCTGTCTTCGAAGACTGGAATCCAGATGAAGAAGGTAATTATCTCATTGAATCTACAACCGAAGATTTGAATGACGATATAATCGGATACGGTATTACTCAGGATATTATTGTTGAAGATGTCCATGGCGTGCAAGTTTCAGCACTCGTGTCACCACCTGAGATAGGTATGATAGACGAAGTACATGATGTGATAGCCGAGATTGAGAACTACGGAACTTTCGATGAGGAAGATATCCCGGTAGAGGTCTACATGGACCAGATCCACTACTTTGTGGAAGAGGACTTCCAGCACGAGATACCTGACGATTGGACGATCAATGAGACCGCTGACGAAACATGGCATCACAGTTATGACGATTGGGACGGACCCATGGCAAGAGTACAAGATGACGGTTTTGCAGTACAAGAAGAATGGTTGATAACTCCTGAGTTCGAGGCTTCAGAGGCTGAAGAAACCGAACTATTTATCGATCATGACTTTAGTGATGGCTTTTATGGAGATCCATACGGTGAGATAGCTATAACTACTGACGGTGGAGATACCTGGCAGGAGATAGACAACTTTACAGATGACGAATGGGGCGAAGTGACATACGACCTATCCGATTATGCCGATGGTGAAGAGAGTGTTCAAGTAGGCTTTTACTTCGAAACTGAAGATCATGGTGATGATCCTTGGACACCAGATTCCTGGGAGATCTATGAAGTTTCTATCTCTAGTGTAGAATTCGAGTATCAGGACGACACTACCATCGATATAGATGCTCAAGAATTCATGGAGGTAGAATTCGAAGAATGGGATCCAGAATATGTCAGCGAATATGAAGTTACAGTGAGCACGGAACTGAACGGAGAAACACACGAGATAGTAGAAACGATATATATCAGAGCGCCTGAAGCTAATCTTGGTATAGATGAGATCATATCACCAGAAGACGAAGTCTGGGAAGAAACTCAGGAAGTCGAGGCTCAGATAACCAATTATGGTGATTTCGCTGTCGAAGAGGTACCCGTCCAAGCTACTGCAGAATACGTAGATGGATTTGTAGAAGATTTCTCAGGAGAATTCCCACCAGATGGATGGGAAACTGATGATTGGACTCAATCTGACTCCAGCGAAGCCGGTGGAACCGCGCCAGAAGCAAATCTGTACTGGCTCGATGTCGGAGACGACGATTACTCGTATCTCCAGAGTCCGGCCGTTGATACAACAGATTCAGATGAATTGGCATTAGAATTCTTTTCATATCTGGATCACAGCACAGATGAGTTTACTGCCCAGGTACAAGTCAGATCTAGTCCTGATGAATCTTGGCAGGACGTGACACCTTGGGATAATCCTGTATCATCAACTATCGCTCCTTCTCACTATGAGGTCGACATATCAGAACATATAGGTCCTGAAACACAGGTGATCTTCGAATATCATGGTTCTACTTCAGAACTACAGGATTGGTTCGTCAACGATATAGTAATGGGAGAGAGAGTGGAAGATTACTCTGACGTGGTCGAAGTAAATCTAGATGAAGACGAGACCATAACAACATTGTTTGAAGATTGGACACCCTCTCAAGCAGGAGACTATATATTCAACGTTACAGCCATGCACCCAGACGAAACGGATCCTGATTCCGCAACCCTAAAGCAGTTCACCGAAGTGGTACCGATAATATACGATCTAGAGGCTACTTCCATAGATGAACCTTTTGATCCGATCTGGGGAGGAGAAGAGAACGATGTTGTTGGGACAGTGACAAATGTAGGAAACCAATACATCGAAGAAGCAGATGTCGAGATGAGGATCGATCAAGTGATCTCTGGCACGCCGATCGATGAAGACTTTTCGGCAGATCCAACAGAAAATGGCTGGGAAGTAGTAGACAAAGACGGTAATGACAATACCTGGGAATGGGATGAAACTTCAGAGTCTATGGTTATCACTCCAGAGGACGATCTTGAAAACGATGTCTTATGGACTGAGATAGCTGACTGCACTGATGGAGAGTACAGAGTTATGTTGGAGTTCTTCTCAGATTACCGAGGCGTGAACGATAGAGCCCTATTGATTTCGAACGACGGTGGAGAATCCTACCGCAGATTGACTTCAAACGTGACTGACGGACCTCAAGAATTCGATATTACTCAATGGGCCGGTGAAGAAGAGGAAGTCATGATCGGTTGGGAATTCTTCTCAGAGAACGTTGGAGAACATGACTACTGGGAGATCGACGATGTCAGTATAACCACTGAATACCTTGTACAGGAATTTGTAGACCAAGGAACAATCGAGGAACTAGATGTTGAAGAGGAATCTCAGGTCAACTTCACTGATTGGGTACCTGGAGAATATCCAAGCGAGTACATAATGACCATGACAACAGACCATCAAGAAGACGACAACATGGATAACGTAGAGATATCGAGAAGAATATTTGTGGATGAATATGAAGAACCAATGATTATGGATGATCCGAATCCATACGATGGTGAAGTGAATGTACATCACTCTCCGGTTTTCAATATAACGGTCTACGATCCCAATGGATATGACATGGATGTGACATTCTATCTTTTCGATGAGGACGGAAATGAGATAGGAAATCAAACTCATGAAGAAGTAGTATCTGGTGAGTTAGCGATGACCCAATTCGTGCTGATCGAAACAGATTCCACGTTCCAATGGCATGTCGAAGTATACGATGGAGTCAACACTATAGTATCTGAAACATGGGAATTCCACACCTACGAACCTGAAGGACGATATGTCTCAGACTCTGCGGACATCAATACACAACCGCCAGAACAGGTCGAGAATCTAGAACTGGACTGGGACGCTGGACCTTGGGATGTGACAGGAAACGAACTGACATGGGACGCTTCTCAAGATGACGGACAAGGGAACAATGATACAGAATATTATGCAGTATATCGAGCTGCAGATGAAGACGGTCCATGGGACGAAACAACCATGATTGATACGGTAGAAGCTGATGGTTCAGATAACTACAGTTACTTGGACGAAGAAATGGCTAACGATGGTGAACAATGGCATTATGTTGTCAGGGCTGTAGATAGAGTCGGCAATATGGAGATGAATGAAGATTCAGTTTATGAGCTGCCTCTGCCTGATGCATCAAATCCAACGCCAGAGGACGGAGATTGGTTGGAAGGATTAGAACATGATCTTTCAGTTGATGTGACCAATCCAACTGACGAACAGATGAACGTTGAGTTCTACGATGGGAATACCAATGAATTGATAGACTCCTTCCAGGTTGTAGATGACGGTAGAATCGAAACGACTTGGGAGCTCGATGAGACGAGGATGGCGCAGGATAACTATTGGTATGTCCTCATCACCTATGATGGTTACAACATGGGTAGTATAAATCCAGAAGAATACACCTTGGATGTTAATACGATGGGACAGGGCACAGTCGATATAGAACCAGAGCAAGACTCGTACCTTGAGGGTAAAGAAGTCGAATTGGAAGCCACGCCCGACTCGGGATGGACATTCCAAGAATGGACCGGTGATTACGAAGGAACAGACAGTGAGATATCTATAGTGATGGAAGATGATTACGAGATAACTGCGAACTTCGAATATCTAGGTGATCTAGAAGGTGAATGGCGTTGGTTGTACGATGCAGATCATAGACCAGATGAAGCGGACAATGCTCTCAGTTCTGCTAATCCACAAGTTTGGTATGGTGGAATGATACTCGACCTATCAGATGACGTGGGTGGATACATTACTGATGTGGCTTACTTCGATTTCGATGAAACCGCCAATTATGTACAAGCTCATGTAGCTGAAGATGATGGTGGTGCTCCAGGAGAATGGATCGCCTCCTCAGAAGAATACACACCAGTAGGCGGTGAAACTTGGGCTGAACTCGAACTCACAGACGATGTATCTATACAAAATCCAGGAGACTATTGGATCGTTATTGAGATAGACGATCCAGCTGAAGATGATCACTTCCCATTTGGAACCATAGATCCTG
>JAFDTP010000014.1 GCA_019594195.1 Thermoplasmata archaeon | reverse complement strand
TACTGGTGGAAGTTCTTGAAAGGTGATGAGATCAAGGCTGAAGAGTAGCTATCAGCGGCGGTTCGCCGTATTCTATATCTACATCGATGCCTTCATATCCCGCACCCACCAACAGATGGAGAAGGGCTATGCCGCAGTCGAGGTAAGGTGAGACTTCATAATTTTTCTTCTTTAAGGCGGATGTGAGGACCAGGTCTTTACCGTCTATATCGAAACGCCAGGGCTGTCTGTTCATGGCAGAAGGACCTCGCCTGGCTAGATCGACGGCTGTCCGCATCCAGTCCGGCGCATTATCTAAGAAATCTTCGCTGCAGAGTTCAGAGATCGGTTTTCTTTTATGGCTTCCGGTAGCCCTCTTGGCCAGCCTCTCGACTATGGTCAGAGAGTCTTTGGCCTCACCGAGAGGGACTATGGCGAGAACTTCCAGATCTCCGATATCGGCCTCGGAATAGACATCCTCCCTTTCGAAGAAGCCTCCCATCCAACACGTATCTAAACCGAGCGAAGTCGCCTCTAGAACCAGAGATTCACCCAAGGCACCTGCTTGGATGTTCGCTCTGTATCTGTCTTCAGATGATCTCCCTGCTATGATCCCGTAGCTAGAAGCTCCGGTGATAAGACCATAGGAACCGATCAGCTTGTTAGAGACCTTACTGAATCCCTCTCTCATGATCATGACCTCGGCTAAAGGGAACGATCCTTTCAGATCCTTCACCGTCCGCTGCAGCACTTCCATCTCGTTATCCCTGATAGGGTCGTCGTAGTACTTCCGCCGGGATATCCTATCTTTGACGGCGCGTTCCCATCGATCGTAAGGTAGGTCGAAATCCATTCCACTACAGATGTACATGAGATCAAGATATATTTAATCGATTTGATGATCTCAAACCGAGGTCATCATCAGCTTTCCGTGTTTCACGCCTTTGGTACTTTTCAACTTGTCGGCTATCTTCCTTATATCTTGAGGTTTTCCCTTGATCGCCATAGTTTCCATGCAGTTGTGCTTGTCCAGGTGTATATGCATGGTTGAAACTATGTGCGTGTGATCCTGGTGCTGAAGTTCCGTCAGTTTGTCCGCGATACCTTTCTTCTCGTGATCGTATATCAGTGTCAATGAGCCGTAGACTTCTTCCTCCGATTCTTCCCATTTCTTCTCCACTAAAAATTGCCTGATCAGATCTCTTATAGCTTCTGACCTGTTGGTGTACATCTTCTCATCTATCTTTTCATCGAACTTCTCCATCAGATCAGACGGAACGGAAACTCCAAATCTTGTAGTGTCACTCATATTCTCACAGTTACGTTAATGATGTTATGATTAAAAAATTTCTTGTTAAATAAGCATATTAGTATCACTAATAACAAATAACTATGTCAATCGTGTTACTACTTTAGAAAAAATATTAATATTAGAGGAGGATGAATGTACAGATAACATGGCCGAGTCAAGTCCGCCACGCAGAAAGATATTGGATATGATCGAAAAAGAAGACCTTCATCCCCTTCTGGATGAAGCCGCGGTATTACACGGACACTATTGTCCTGGACTCGCATTAGGAGTGAAAGCCTCCTATATCGCCATCAAAAAGATGGATGTGGAACCTGAAGGTATGGAAGAAGTTTTAGCCATCGTGGAGACCAACAACTGTTCAACTGACGGAGTTCAAATGGTCACAGGATGCTCCTTCGGCAACAATTCTCTCATTTTCAGAGATCTGGGTAAGACCGCAGTCACTCTGACTAAAAGGAACGGTGAGGGCTTCAGACTCATACCTAAAAAAGACGCGGGTGAGCAGTGGAACGAGGAGTTCCCAGAGTATCAAGAACTTTTCGAGAAAGTAATAAGTGAAAGAGAGGCCGCTGAGGAGGAAAGGGAAAGGTTCGCTGAACTGGGAAAAAAAGTCTCTCATCATATCATGGATATAGAAAGCGACGAACTCTTCAAAATAGAAAACAAAAGCGTTGAGATCCCGGATCATGCGCCTATACACGAGAGTTTAACCTGCGACCTGTGTGGAGAGAGTGTCATGAGTACTCGAACTGTGAAAGAGGATGGAAAGACCTTATGCTTGATCTGCGGTGGTGAGGATTTTTTTGAACTCGATGGTTTCGGGATCGACTGTAAGGGTGGATGATAGATGAAAACTAAAATAGCAGTATTGATGGTATCGATGATTTTGATATCAGTGATAGGATCAGGATGTGTAGATATAGAGGGAGAAGACATGGAAACGATACAGGTCACAGACATGGCTGGTAGAGAAGTCGATGTACCTGAAAACGTAGAAAGGATCGTCGCTGTAGGCTCGGGATGTATGAGGCTTATCGCGTACATGGAAGCCACGGATCTACTTGCAGGCGTGGAAGAATATGAACAAGGAGATCAGATAGGAAGACCTTACGCTTTAGCACATCCTCGATTATCAGAGAAGGGATCGATAGGTCCTATACACGGAGGAGATATGGAACTCATCACAGCCCAAGAACCGGATGTTATATTCCGTGCGTCTTCTGCTGAAGAAGCTGACAGGTACGAGGAACGAACGGGCATCCCAACGATAGACCTGAATATCGGTGACCTGGGAGAGGATAGAGACGAGTTCTACGGCAGCTTGAGATTGATAGGAGAGGTCTTAGATAAGGAGGAAAGGGCCGAAGAAGTAATAGATTTTATAGATTCGACCATCGAAGACCTTCAAGACAGAACGAAAGATATCACTTCAGAAGAGAAATCCGATGTCTATGTCGGAGGTGTGCTGCACCGCGGAGCCCATGATCTGAGAAGTACGTACTCGGATTACGCTCCATTCGAGTTCGTGAACGCTGAAAACGTCGCTGGAGATCTAGAAACGGATCATGCGATGGTGAACGAAGAAGCTATATTAGAATGGGACCCCGAGATCGTTTTTGTAGACATGGGCAGTTACACGAGAGATATGATAGATCTAGACGATCAAAATTATCAAGATATAAAAGCATTCCAGGAAGGAAACCTGTACGGAGTCCTTCCATACAACTGGCATCATATCAACTATGGAACGGTACTGGCCAGTTCCTTTTACGTGGGATCTGTTCTGTATCCGGAGGAATTCAGTGACGTAGATCCAGAGGAAAAAGCTGATGATATATATGATATGTTGGTTGGGGAGCCGGTCTACGGCGATATGGAAGATGATCTAGGTGGATTTACTGAGCTGGAGCAGTAAGATCGAGAAAAAGAGGTGATCATAGATGGCGTTAGAGAAACAGAAGATCAGTGAAGAGATCTTGGAAACCTATAAGGAATATTCCAAAAAGAGAATCGGCTTCTTTTTTTTATCTCTGGCTCTACTCATCTCTTTAGCTCTTTTCTCACTCACCCTTGGACCTGCAGATATTTCTATCTCCGAAGCTGTATCGATCCTTATAGGAACGAACACTAGTAGTACATCGAACAGGATCATATGGAACATGCGCCTCCCAAGAGTTCTTGCCGCTATAACGGCTGGAGCTGGATTGGCTGTTGTAGGTGCAGGCATGCAGACGATATTGAGAAATCCGTTAGGATCACCTTTCACTTTAGGGGTCTCGAATGCAGCGGCCTTTGGTGCCGCATTCGCCGTTATCGTTTTAGGTGCAGGTACAACTCAAAGCGCAGCAGCCGATGCGGTCATATTTAACGATCCATATATCATCACGATCTCTGCATTCGTATGTGCTCTCATAGCGACTTTAGTGATACTTTTACTGGTAAAATATAAAAATGCATCACCAGCCACAATGATACTTACCGGGGTAGCTCTAGGGTCCTTGTTCTCTGCGGGGTACACAGCTCTGCAGTACTTTGCAGACGATGTCCAACTCGCTTCGATAGTTTTCTGGACCTTTGGAGACGTTGCTAGAGCCAGCTGGACAGAACTTGCTTTGATGCTGATCGCTATCGTACCGGCAACTATCTACTTTCTCTGGAAAAGTTGGGATTACGAGGTCCTTGATTCAGGGGACGAGGCAGCTAAAAGTTTAGGAGTCGATGTGGAAAAACTGAGACTTCACGGGATGCTGATCTCTTGTTTTGTGACAGCTCTCATAATCTCTTTTGTGGGAGTCATAGGATTTATCGGTCTAGTTGTACCACATATCATAAGGAAATTTATAGGTGGAAATGAAAGATACCTGATACCTTCTTCCTGTGTGGTCGGCGGTTTATTGTTGTTGGCTTCGGATACAGTTGCAAGAACGATGATCTCTCCGATAGTACTTCCAGTCGGCATAGTGACTTCATTTTTGGGCGCGCCTTTGTTCATATATCTGGTCATAAAAGGGAGGGAATACTGGTGAAATTGAAGATCGATGGACTTCAATTCTCCTATAACAGCACTCCAGTTTTAGAGAACGTGGATCTCAGGTTGAAAAAAGGCGAGATGCTCACTATCATCGGTCCTAATGCCTCAGGGAAGACAACACTGCTGAAGTGCATAAATAATATACTAAAACCACAAAAGGGCACCATACTGATCGATGATAGGTCCTTAAATGAAATGAGCATGACCGAGATAGCGAGAGAGATAGGACACGTTCCTCAGGCAGGTTCTAAAAGTTTCCCGACTACAGTTTTCGATACGGTTCTTACTGGAAGAAAACCGCACGGTAGTTGGAGACCAAGTGAGAGGGACCTAAAGATGGTCTCCAACACGATAAGCAGGTTAGGTCTAGAACACATATCTATGAAAAATATAGGTGAGATCAGCGGCGGTCAAAAACAGAAAGTCCTTATAGCTAGGGCTCTCGCACAAAATCCTGATGTACTACTTTTAGACGAACCTACCAGCAGTCTCGACCTTAAACATCAATTAGAAGTCCTAGATGTCGTAGATCAACAAACGGAGAACGGTATCTCAGTTGTGATGACGATGCACGATCTAAATCTTGCCGCTAGATACAGCAGTAAGATACTGATGTTGAAAGAGGGGAAGATATTTGCCGCTGGCGATGTGGATGTGCTCGATCCAAAAAATATAGAAGCTGTCTTTGGAGTCAAGGTCGATATCGTTGACAGATCAGATGGCTTGATGATCATGCCGGAAGAACCTATCGAGTGTTGAAAGATGAAATAGATAACTATATTTTCAATCAAAGAATGCAACTATATTGTAAAGATACACAAAATTTGTGATAACAAAAGTAAAAAATAGGATAAATACGATCCTATCCCACCTGATTGAAAATACTTTTCAGAAACTAATGAGCTTGGGATTAACCATGAGAAGAAGAAATTTAGAAATCAAATGCAGTGAATGCGGTAAGCTTATCTTCAACTATGTCAAATATGGAGACGGGAACCTGGTCAAGTGTCACAAAGATAGGATCATAGAGGATCACAGTGAAAAAGATGGTAAGAAAGTAAAGTGCAGTTGCGGTAACGTTATAGGTAGGGATAGACCTCACATGATAAAGATGAAAGGACACGCTGTAGATCTAGAATAAAAAATCATTCAAGATGAGAACTGAGGAGTGACTTTTCAAATATCTAAATAAATTTGATTTTTTTACTCATATCTAAAAAAAGAGACGGGACCGGCAACGGGAAGAGGATATTGTTTTAGAAAAACACTTCAGATAGAGAGACCAGTATCGATTCACAGAACTTCAAGGAGAACAGAAAGAGAAAGTCACGATGAATCCACAGAGTAAGATTAAATAGAAGACCTGAAAGCTTATCTCTCTACTTTGATCTTGATATCAACTTTTGACCATCGCCACTGAAGACTAGATAACTACTTAGCGAGAACGAACCATGCACGTTCGGTCTCTTCATCGATCTCTTTTCTCTCCCTGATATCCTTCCAAGAGGCCGATTCTTCGAAACCGACTTCGTCGAAGATCTCTCTCAGCTCTTCAAAACTGTAAGCACGCTCTTTATGGACCTCTTCTATCTTTCTCCATGAGCTGTCTTCCCGCAGGAAAGAGGTGAGTTTCAAACTCGTGACCCTTTCCTCTTCATCGTAGTTCTGTTCCACCATATCGAACCTATCCGAAGAATCCTCTTTCACCATGGTCTGTTCGTTCCAGACCTCTTCCATAACGTGAACTGTGTTCACGTCGAAGACGAAAATACCGCCTTCTCGGAGAGCAGAATGGACTCCTTCGAATACCTGCTTCAGTTCCTCCCTATCCAATATATAGTTCAGACTATCGTACCAGCAGGTGACCGCATCGAACTCTTCAGAAAAAGAAAGTTCGCGGATGTCATCGACCATGAACTCGGCTCCGCTATCTTTCTCTCTCGCGAATGTGATCTGTCTAGAAGATATGTCTACACCTACGACGTCGTAGCCCTTTTCGGATATCTCTACCGCGAAAGTGCCTTCTCCACAGGCCAGATCCAGTATCTCTCTTCCATCGACACCACAATCTTCCATCAATTCAGTAAAAAGATCGGCCATGGCCCTGCTGAATTCAGGATACTTTCCGGAACTGTAGACTTCAGAAAAGTCCTCATAGATAGCTTCGTTAGGGCGAGGACCTGCAACATCAAAAACACCCTCGGGGCAGACGTTCATGCACTCTCCGCAGTGAACGCACTTCTCAAAGTCTATGATGGGAAGATCTTCTACCAATATAGCGTCTTCAGGACACCACTTCACGCACTTTCCGCATCGAACGCATAGCTGCTCTTCGACTTCGATATCAACATCCATCAGATCCCCTTGTAGAAAGGAAGCATAGGACACGTCATGCCGGCGTCACCTTTCCAGAACTCGGATATATCTATGCCGATGACGGTATAACCGATCTGCTCGAGTATATCCCCAGTATTTTTGTAAACTTCCGGCATGGCCACCTTACAATCGCCCAGATAAAGCATGTTGATAGGCTTGTTCTTATACTTAGTGTTCTGCTCAGCTTTGGTTATCTCGACCATATCGAAGTCGTCAAAATAACTTTCATCGACGATATCGGGGCAGACGGCCAATGTTCCATCACCTATATAATTCACTCCAGAGAGAAGGTGAAAAACTTCAGAGACAGGAACACCTATCACTTCGACGCCGGGTAGATGATCCGATAATTGTTTTACGCCCTCCCGATTGGTCCTCTCGGACAGTCCGACGAATATCTTGTCCTTATCAGTTACCAGTATATCGCCGCCTTCTAAAGTTCCGGGAGGCTCGATCTTCTTCACGGTGTAACCTATTTCTCTAAAATATTCCTCAACGCTCTCCTCTTCACCCCTCCTTTCTGGCACACCGAATCTGCAGATCACAGCGGTCCGCGAACTCTCAGCCACCAAGGCGGTGTCCTGCATGAAAATGCTGTCGGGATGAGACTCCATAGTTGGGAGAACTTCCACTTCTACACCATTTTCCTCCAGAAGACGCTCGTACCTCTCATGCTGTTCTAAAGTCTTTCCATAATCGATGCTGTCACAGTGGGGGTTCTTTGAAAGACAATCTCGATAGCTTACCTCGGGAGGTCTCACAAGTGCCTTATCGAACAATCTATCCATGTGTTTCACATCATAGGATGCGGAACTAACGATATAAAATTATTCAAAGGTGCTTCTCTACCATATCGGGTATGTCCCAGATGGTGTCTGCGACCTCTATTCCTGCATCATCGAAGGCGGCCATCTTGCTCTCTATCGTTCCTTTACCGCCTCTCACTATAGCGCCGGCGTGACCCATCTTTTTCTGCCGGGGAGCACTCCTGCCGGCCAAGAAAGCAACCACAGGTTTGCTACCTTCCTCTTTTATGAACTCGCTGGCTTCCTCTTCCATGGTACCGCCTATCTCGCCGACCAGTACGATAACTTCAGTATCATCGTCCTCTTCGAGCATCTTCACGGCTTCGACCGTTCTAGTACCTACGATAGGGTCTCCTCCGAGGCCCATCACGACGCTCTGCCCGATACCTCTCTCGGTCAGGTTCTCGGCGATCTCGCCTGTCAATGTCCCGCTCCTGGAGACTATGGCCACGTTCCCTTCGGTCATCACCGAAGGCGATGACAACATACCTAGAGCTATCTCATCCGGTATCGCTATACCTGGGGTGTTGGGTCCGATATGGCGGAAGTCGTCGCTGTTCAAGGCTGCCCTCTTTATCCTCATCTCATCCTGATACGGTACCCAGTCGCTGATAACCACGCCGAACTCGATACCGGCCTCGATGGTTTCGTTTACAGCGTCTTCGACATAGGGTGCGGGAACGTAAACCGTCGATACGTCCACGTCGTGGTGCTCTAAACTCTCCTTGACGGTGTCGTAGACCGGTACCCCGTGGATCGTCTCTCCTCCCTTTCCAGGAGTGACTCCAGCGACTATGTCAGTACCGTATTCGAGCATCAACTTCGTCTGTTTTTTTCCTAACCTACCGGTTATACCTTGAACGAGTACTTTGGATCCAGAATCTATCAATATACCCATCTCTTTCACCTCGTTATCTTTTCTTTAGCTGCTTTCACGCCTTCCTCTACATCAGTATAGAGATTGATGTCAGTACCCTCCAAAAGCTGCTTCGCCTTCTCGACGTAGCTCTTCCTTCCCCGAACTACGAGTACGACTGGAACATCGACATCACTCCTATCTTCCATAGCCTTCATGAATCCTTTCACCATCGCGTCAGGCGGGCTTATCATGAACCTTATATTGACCAGTATCGCCTTCACTTTTTCGTCCCTTTCAGCCTTATCGAATAAAAGTTTGAGGGAATCTTCCATCCTCTGCTCGCTGAGTCCTCCACCGGTATCCAAAAAGGCCGCTGGAGCATGACCTTCTTTGCTTATCAGGTCCATCAGCGCCATGGCTAGACCGGCACCGTTCGCCATCACGGCTATCTCGCCGTCCAAGTCCACATAATTTACTCCCTTCTCGCTTCCTTGCCTCTCGAGTTCGTTCTCTATATATCTAGTCCTCTTATCTTCGAATTCTGGATGGCGGAACAAAGAGTGATCGTCGATGACTATCTTCGAGTCAGCCGCGATGAACCTGCCTTCCCTGGTCTCGACGAGCGGATTGATCTCGGAGAGTTTGGCATCGTAAGCCTCAAAGATCCCATATAGCTTGAAGAGGGCATCGCTGAACGACCTGAAGGCGTCTCTCTCAAGACCCAGTTCTTTAGCGAGGTTCCTGGCTTCGTAGGGTCTCAGCCCTGACATCGGATCCACTCTTTTTCTCACTATCTTCTCGGGGCTCTCTTCTGCTATGCTCTCTATGTCGACCCCGCCTTCAGAACTGATTATTATCTCGGGTGCGGCGTTCTCGTCGTCTCCCACTATGCCGCAGTACATCTCCCTCTCTATATCCAGCTTTTCTTCTGCCAATAAACACCTCACCTTGTGCCCCTTGAGCTCTGTTCCTAAAAGTTCTCCGACCGCGTCCTCTGCCTCTGACTCGGTCTCAGCGATCTTTATCCCGCCTGCCTTACCTCGTCCGCCGGCGGGCACCTGTGCTTTCAACACCATCGGAAGACCGATATCATCGATCGCTTTTTGTAGATCTTTCTCCTCTTCGATCACAGATCTTTCAGGTACCCGTATCTCGGATCCCTGGAAGATGTCCTTTCCTTCAAATTCAAGTAAACGCATATATGACCGGACAGGGACTTACCAAATCGACTATAAAAGTTTTGGTCTGCGGTAAGCAGGCGCTAAAACGATTATTGTAGTATATTGTCTAGTTCTAATAATACACTAACGTTTTTATATGACCTTGATTCCTCCACCGAATATGGCCGGATCAAAAGTGTTCGGAAACGATTTTAAAGATATATGGAGGATTAAATATGGTACAACTTCATGACCAGACTCTGCGAGATGCGCATCAATCGGTTCTGGCTACGCGGCTGAGAACGGAGGACATGCTGCCTATATGCGAAAAGATGGACCAGGTGGGCTTCGATTCCATGGAGATATGGGGTGGAGCGACTTTCGACGCTTGTATCAGGTATCTAGACGAAGATCCGTGGGAGCGGTTGAACAAACTGAGCGACGCGTTACCTAATACTAGAACACAGATGCTCGAAAGAGCGATGAATATAGTCGCTTACAAGAATCATCCCGACGATGTCGTCAAAAAATTCATCCATTACGCCCATGAGAACGGCTGCGACAGCTTCAGGATATTCGACGCTCTGAACGATCTGAGGAATATGAGGGTGCCTATAGAACAGGCCAATAAGGAAGGGGCTCACGTTCAAGGCTCGCTCTGTTACACCATCTCACCTATACACACCGTGGAAAAATACGTTGAAAAGTTCAAGGAATTGGAAAAGATGGGGTGCGATTCCCTATGTATCAAAGACATGGCGGGCATGATATCGCCGCCTCGGGCCTATGGTATCATAAAAGGTTGTAAAGACGCTGGTATAGACATACCTATAGATCTTCACAGCCATAACACTTCTGGGATGACCGGCATGGCTTACATGAAAGCCATCGATGCAGGCGTCGACGTAATCGACACTTCCTTCTCTACTCTTACAGGAGCGACGGGACAACCTCCGACAGAATCGGTGACTGCCGCGTTACAGGGAACGGAACACGACACTGGATACGATATGGATCTACTCATGGATATAAGAGAATACTTCGGCGATATATGGAACAAATACAGACATCTTCACCGGGAACAAGCTTTGAGGATCGATCCTTCAGTGACGGTCCACCAGATACCCGGCGGTATGCTCTCTAACCTTGTGAATCAGTTGGAAAAACAAGGCGCCGCGGACAAATACGAAGAAGTTCTAAAAGAAGTACCTAAAGTGAGGGAAGAATTCGGTCATCCGCCTCTTGTAACACCATCTTCTCAGGTGGTCGGTGTTCAAGCCGTTATGAATGTAAAATTCGGACGTTATGAGAAGATCACAAACGATACCAAAGAGTACTTCCGTGGTATGTATGGTAGGCCTCCCGGAGAGATATCCGACGAGATGTATGAAAAGATATTGGGTCCAGATTGGGAAGACGAGGTCATCGACGATAGACCCGCTAGCTTGTTAGAACCCGAATTCGAAAAGAACAAGGACTTCCTCGAAGACAAAGGCCTGTTGAACAAGCCTGAAGATGTCCTTACTTACACTATCTATCCCGACATAGGTCTCAAATTCCTGAAAGGAGAAGTCGAAGCCGAATTCTACTCTGAGGACTTACCGCTCGAAACTGAAGAGGAGAAAGAGGAAAAGAAGACCGCTAGACAGATCAGCTATCCGTGGGAAGGAAAAGTGGAGATCGACGGTCAGAAATATGACGTAGTCATGAAGAACCAGAACAAGGTCCGGATCAACGGAAAGACCTACGATGTTTCCGTGCTTTACCCAGAAGGTCAACAACCCGAACCATCCGGAGGTTCCGAAGAACAGCAGGAAGAGATGAGCGGAGAAGAGATGGAGATACATTCGCCGATGCTGGGAACGATACTAGAACTGAAAGCCGGTCCTGGAGATACTGTTAGTGAGGGAGAACCCGTGGTTATCCTGGAGGCGATGAAGATGGAGAACGACGTTTCCGCACCAGCAGACGGGAAGATAAAAGATATCCACGTCAAGAAGGGACAGGACGTGGAAGAAGACGATCTCATCGCAACGATGGTTGGATAATATGTCTCCTGTAGAAGTGATCCTGATCGGTATAGGTGTGGTGTTCTTAACTCTAACCATACTGACACTTGCGACTTATCTATTCGGCTGGATCGCCAACAAATATTTTGTTGAAGAGGAAGATGAAAAAGAGAAGATCGCGGCTATCGTCGCCGCCGTGCAGACTAGAGGTGGTGATTAGATGCTTGAGATAGGTCTTTTCGCGATGTCCTGGCAGCAGGCGGTCATGATAGGCATAGGTCTATTATTGATCTATCTGGGTGTCGCCAAAAACATGGAGCCCTTGCTTTTGGGGCCGATCGGATTCGCGGTCATACTCGCCAACATGCCTCTTACCGGGATAACCGGGGAAACGGGGCTTCTGAATATCGTGTATACTGAGTTGATCGGGACCGGGATCATACCACTGATAATATTCTTGGGTATAGGCACCATGACCGATTTTTCACCTCTTCTAGCGAATCCGAAGACCTTTTTATTAGGTGCCGCAGCTCAGGTGGGCATATTTTTGGCATTGGGTTTAGCTATAATAGTCGGCTTCGATCTGAACGCAGCAGCATCGATCGGTATAATCGGTGGTGCCGACGGACCGACGGCGATCTACGCAGCTACCCAGCTTGTCGGGGAGAGGCCCGAGATCATAGCAGCGGTGACCGTTTCCGCTTACTCTTACATGGCTTTAGTTCCCATAATACAGCCACCTATAATCAAGTCACTGACATCCAAAGACCAGAGAAAGATCAGGATGGGGAAGATGAGAGAGGTCAGTCGACTGGAAAAGATAATCTTCCCGATAGGCGTCACGATAATCGTAGGATTGATCGTTCCTTCAGCTCTTCCTCTTGTAGGTCTGCTCATGCTCGGTAATCTTTTCCAGGTATCAGGAGTGATGGACAGATTATCTGACACCGGCGGCAACGCACTGATGGATATAGCCACTATAATGCTTGGTCTCGGTGTCGGTTTCCTAATGACAGGCGATACTTTCTTAGTGTTTGAGACACTAAAGATACTGCTCCTCGGCGTATTCGCCTTCGCGACGGCTACCGCGGGAGGTACGTTGTTCGGTCAGCTCTACTACAAGTTATCAGATGGTAAGATAAATCCGATGATAGGTGCAGCAGGAGTTTCAGCCGTACCGATGGCGTCAAGAGTTGTCCAGAAGATGGGTCAGGAAGAAGACGCCGGAAGTCATCTGTTGATGCATGCGATGGGGCCGAACGTCGCGGGAGTTATCGGATCCGCTACCGCAGCGGGCATATTGATAGGATTGTTGGCGTGATAATATGGAAAGTGTATTGGTCAAAAAAGGAGAGGAAAGAGAGAGGGAGGAAGTGAACGGAAAGGTCTTCCGCCTGATGCAGAAATCGGATGAGATGGAGGCCATAATAGCTGAATTGGAAGTCGGTGTGAAATCTGACGAATACCTACACGAGGGCGAAGAGATACATCTCGTTCTGAGTGGAGTCATAGACTATCACGTAGGCGACGAAGTCCATCGGCTGAAAGCCGGAGATACTCTCTGGCATCCTTCAGATGTGAAACATTACGCGGAAAATGCAGGGGAAAAAAAGGCTTCCTACGTCACCGTAAGTTCTCCTCCGACTTTCATGTGAGGGAAGAACATAAAGATATACAGGCTAGAAGAAACGGGATCTACAAACGAAGTAGCGAAGAGCCTGTGTGCCGAAAATGATGAAGATTTCGTCGTGCAGGCGGAAAGGCAAACCGCTGGTAAAGGAAGAAAAGATCGTTCCTGGGAGTCACCTCCAGGTAATCTTTACTTTTCTCTTTGTACTGATAAAGAGTCCCTTCTACCGCTGAAAGCTTCTATAGCAGTAGCTAAGACACTAGAAGATATGAAGATAGAACCTCGATTGAAGTGGCCCAACGATGTTCTTGTAGGAGGTAAAAAGATATGCGGTATACTCACCCAGATAGTCGACGACAGAGGCATAATCGGGATAGGGTTGAATGTGGAGGTCGCTCCTATAGACGATAGCGTCTGTATAACCGACCTTGCGGATGATGAAGTATCCATAGACGATCTTTTGAAGGAGATAGTTCACAACTTTTACGGTATCGATGAAATTCTTGAAACTTACAGGGACTACTGCTCCACCATAGGGAAAAAAGTTAAAGTGAAAACAGTCAGCGGCGAAAAAGAAGGTATCGTAGAAGACATAGATGAGAGAGGGAGATTAGTTCTAGAGGACTGCGAGAGGTTCGTCTCCGGAGACGTGATCCATGTGGAAAAGGAAGATTGAATGGGATCAGATCACGTTCACAGAGACTTCTTCTTCAGATCTATCTATAGCTATCTTTATCCTGCCATAGTCATCACTACCTACGCAGTAACCGTCGATGAACTCCTCTAAAGAAAGCCTCTGACTCTCGTAGATCGGGAAGAGTGAGGATCTTAAAGCCTCCTCCACACCGTAAGGCAGGCCGTCGGAACCGAATACGAGGTCTTCACCGGGAACGAACCCGATATCATCAATCAACATACGGAAGGGATTGTTCTTTTTGAGATATCTCTCTGATAGTCTGTCGGAATAGTGTTCCGAATCGACGCTGAAGTTAGGCTGCATGCTCAAAGTTACGCCCAAACGTTTAGCCTCTTCGGCCGTTTTTTTGTCTATGAATTGAGCATGTTCTATCCGTGTTTCCGGGAGCTCTATATCTTTTTCCAGGCTACCCAAAACATCGACTATCATCGATATGGCTCTATCACCGATCGCGTGTACGGCCACCTTTTCTTTCTCCAGATCGAGCAAGATATCTTCGAACTCTTCCTCTTCATAGACCAGAACGCCGCTGCCGCCGTCCAGGTAAGATCGATCCAGAGCGGCGGTTCTAGGGCCGAGCGCTCCGTCGGCGAAGAGCTTGATGCCTTCTATCTCTTCCCGCGCTCTTTCATCTAGCTCCTCGAACGTATCTAGATCTGCCCAGAAGTTCGTCTTATCAGCTAGATCCAGGTCCTTGAACTTCTTAAGGGTTTCTTCAGAGGGCATCAGCATATCATCCACGCTGTATATGCCTCTTTCCAGCAGAAAGTCGTTAGTCCTGGATATCTTGTCTTCAGTTATCCCCTCTATCTCCATCATCAATTTCGATACCTTCAAAAGGTTTCGCTCCACCCAATCCGGGTCTTTCATATTTTTGATCAGGGATGGATCGTTGAACCTATCGATAGATCTCCGTTCAGCTTCATCATTGAAAACAAGTCCGTGTCCGGAAACGTTCCAAATGAAGACGGGAGGCATATCTTCCAGTTCTGACTCGCTGAAAGAATAATACGAATCGTTCCAACCCTGTACGACATTGATCTCATCAGGTGAACAGCGCTGCTCTATCGCTGAGAGCGCCTCTCCTTTTTCTTCTACATCCGACAGGTCGACACAATCGAGATAGGCCGCTCTACCGCTCAGATGCGCGTGATGATCGTGCAGTAAAGGTATGGTCTCTTCTCCTTTCATATCGATTCCTTTTACATTGGAAGGTTAACAAAGGATATATTAAAGATTTGTTAGATTGATCCACTGATGACAGTGGAGCTGAAAACTCCGACGATAGAGGATTACGAAGATATACTCGAACTCTGGGACGGAGCCGGACTTCCTTACAAGCCGGAGGGCAGAGATACGAGGGAGAACATCGAAAGAGAGCTGGAAGAACAGCCGGAGTACTGGGTCGGTGCCTATGATGAAGGGGAACTCGTCGGCATCGTTTTCGGTACCGATGACGGAAGGAAGGGATGGATCAACCGTTTGGCTGTAAAAGAGGAGTACAGGGAACGAGGGATAGGGAGAACTCTGGTCGAAGAATTAGAGCGGGTGTTCGAGAATAAAGGATTCAAGATATGGGCCGCTCTTATCGAACCGGACAATCCAGAGGGCATGGACTTTTTTGAACATCTAGGATTTGAGGATAAAAATATCAAGTACTATTCCAAGAGAGAGAGCGAGAAGGTCTAATCTTCAATTCTATCCATATCATCCAGCTCTTTCAAAGAGGCTTTGTCAGGCTCTTTTACCGTCAGCCAGATGAATACGGATCCTCCTAAACCCACTATCATAGCGACGAAAAACGGCCACCTCAGACCCAACAGGTCCGCTACGCCACCTCCTATAAATGAACCAGTGGCAAAAGCTGCATTCTGAGCGAAGTTGTAGACTCCCATCATCTTGCCCCTGTGCTTCATGGAGGATAACGAAGATACGAGCGCAGGAAAAGAAGGTCTAGCAAGAGCTCTACCGAACGTGTAAAAACCAACAGCGGCCATCAGGAAAAAGAAGCCGGTAGATAACCCGATCAAGCCAGAAAACACTGCCGAGAGACTCACGCCCGCGAGGATCAACTTTTTTCTACCTATCCTGTCGGAAAGACTCCCTGCAGGGAACATTATTATGACCTGAACAACGCCTATCAAAGTGAATATCAAAGAGATATGGAGGTCAGAGAAAAGGAGTATCTCCTTTCCGAAAAGCGACAGCATCGACCAGACCATAGAAAGGCCGAAGAATACGGTGAAAGAACCGACGGTCAGGCCCAAGAAAAGCTTAGGGAACGGAGTTATCATCTTGATGTAATTCCATATTGTCATGAAAAATCGAACTGGCGCTTTGAGTATATATCCGATCCCAGAACTTTGCGCAGTCGGTCCCGCGTCGATTATCGAAAGTGAGTCTTCATCTTCAGTTTCGCTTTCCTCGTGTTTTGAACCAGCATAGGATTCTCTGACGCCAAAAAACAAGAGTATCCCACTGGTCGCTGCCAGTCCAGAAGTGAAGAAGAACGGAACAGATAATGAGTACCATGTCGCTATCAAACCGCCCAATAAAGGCCCGAACGCGTTGCCGCTGGCGAATGACATCGAATACAGACCCATAGCTTTTCCTCTGTCTTCCTCTTTTACTATGTCGCCGATATATGTCATAGCTACGGGCCAAACCAGTGCGGATGCGGCGCCCTGACTACCTCTGTATATGAACAATTCCGGTAAAGTACGCGCCATCCCGAAAAGGGCCATAACGATCATGTAGACGAACATCCCACCGACCATTATGGGTTTTCTACCGTAGGTATCGGCGAGTTTTCCGCCTAGGGGAGCGACGACTATCTTGACGATGGAGAAGACTCCCAGCATGAGTCCTATCTGTGTCTTGGAAGCGCCAAATTCAGAAGCATAGATCGGAAGAAAGGGCATGACGAGACCAAAACCGATCATGCTGACGAAGACCGCGAAGATCAATATCAATAACTCTCTATACTTCAGAACTATCTTTAGGTCTGATATGACACTTTTGATACCGAAGGGTTCCTGATCTTCTTGGTCCGCCATCTCAATTTACGATAAAAGTGATTTACTTAAACGTTTGCATTCGGATACAAACAATTTTCTTATACCCTCCCTGGTATGGTTGTCCATGACTGAAGAACTCGACATCGTGGATGA
Source organism: Thermoplasmata archaeon (assembly GCA_019594195.1). The sequence goes on along the minus strand of JAFDTP010000014.1, from coordinate 10,646 downwards.
GGAGGACGAAGTGATAGATGTAAGAAGCAGAAAAGAAGCTCACGATGAAGGGTTGAGACACAGGAGCGTCATGTTCTTCGTTTTCGATCCCGACGGAAAACTGCTGATGACTCAAAGAAGCGAAGATAAAAGATTCTATCCAAGTCACTGGAGTGTTGTACTGGGAGGACACGTCACCTCAGGTTTGAGTTATGACGAAGCGTTAGAGAAGGAGATGGAAGAAGAGATCGGACTGGTAGGGGACTACGAGAAGATCGGATATTTCACCAAAGATATAAAAGAAGAAAAAGAGAACGTTCGTCTATACAGAGTTGAAGCTGAACCCGACAAGATAGAACTCTCCCCTTTAGAGTTCGAGAGGGCCGAGTTCGTAGAGCTGAACGCTTTAGAGGCGAAGATAGAAGAAAGAGACATGGTGCCGGAGACAGAACAGGTTCTGGATCTGCTGAAAGGGTACATGGACTTCGATCGAAGTTCCAAGCTGTAGGCGAAAATATATAATACATCTATCAATCATCAATTGGAACGATGGCTGAAAGACTCGAGGACGTCAAACCTACCCGGATGGAACTACTCCGGATCAAGAAAAGAAAGATCCTTGCCGAGAACGGCCACGATCTGCTCAGCGAGAAAAAAGACGCTCTCATAAACGAATTCTTCAAAATAGTCGATAGAAGGAGAGAACTCAGGGACGAGCTAGAAGAGATACTTGAAGAGAGTTTTGACAGTTTGGTCGAAGCTCAGATGGTGATGGGCAGCAGCGATATCGAGAGCGCGGCCGACGGTGCGGAAAAGATCGGCGGAGTGGAGATAGAGTCCGATAATATAATGGGTGTCAGCGTCCCTGAGCTACATCCTGAGGTCTCAAAAGAAAAGTTCTACGGCTATGCCGATACCTCGATAAGATTGGACGAAACGGTAGAGAACTTCAGAAAGGCCCTCGAACTCTCACTGGAACTGGCAGAAGTGGAGGGTAAGCTGAACAGGCTTTCCGAAGAGATAGAGAAGGCTAAAAGAAGGGTCAATTCTCTTGAATACAACTACATACCGAAGCTTGAAGCCACTATAAAATACATAGAGAGACAGTTGGAAGAGAGGGAAAGAGAGGACTTCTTCAGAAGGAAAAAGATAAAGAGTATGATGGAAGAAGAATCTTAAAACAGCCGGTGATAGGCTGAAAAAATTGTTAGAAAAATATTTCGATACTTCGGAAAAGAAGGCGAAGCTGTATATTCTGATAACCATAGGTCAGATATGGGCGACCGTAGCGATAGTTATCGGGTTCATCGTCTTCGCCTACTTCTTGCTCCGAAATCTAGGTATGATATAGGTGATCTTATGAAAGAAGCTGATATTTTAGTCAAGGATATCTCCGAGATGCACACCCTGCAGGGACCCGATAGACCGAGGAAGGGAGAAGAGATGAAAGATACGGGTAAGATCGAGAACGGTGCTCTAGCTATACGAGAGGAAAAGATAATCGACGTCGGTGAGACCGAAGAGTTGGAGGAAAGTTACGAGGCTGAAGAGATCGTTGACGCCTCCGGTAGGACCGTCATCCCCGGTTTCGTCGATCCACACACCCATCTCGTATACGCGGGTTCCAGGGAAGAGGAACTTCAGATGAAGATAGAAGGTAAGAGCTACATGGAGATATTGGAAGAGGGCGGCGGCATACTCAGTACCGTAAGATCGACGAGAAAGGCGTCCAAAGAAAAACTGAAGGAACAGGCCGCCAAAAGGTTGAACGGCATGCTGGAGAACGGCACGACGACAGCCGAAGCGAAGAGCGGTTATGGTCTGGACAAAAAGAACGAGATAAAATCGCTCGAAGCCATCGATGAATTGAACGATGAACATGCTGTGGATTTAGTACCCACATATCTCGGTGCGCATTCATTACCACCCGAATTTGAAGACGAAGGACATTACATCGACTTCTGCATAAAGGAGGTCCTGCCTGAGATCATCGATAGAGGGCTGGCAGAATACTGCGACGTGTTCTGTGAAAAGGGTGTTTTTTCCGCCGATGATAGTCGAAGGCTGTTAGAAGCGGCGAAGGAGAGCGGGATGGAAGCACGTGTACATGCTGACGAGATAGAGAATATCGGATGCAGTTCGATGGCTTCAGAGATCCAGGCGATATCCGCTGAGCATCTGGTCAAGACCAGCGATGAGGATATAGACAAACTCGCTGACAGTGGAACGATAGGTATACTACTCCCTGGAACGCCTTTCATGCTCATGGATGACGAGTACTCACCGGCCAGAAAGATGCTGGATAGGGGCATGGCTCTTGCCCTGGCTACAGACTTGAATCCCAACTGCTGGACCGAGAGCATGCAGTCCGTGATAACTCTAGCATGTCTTCAGATGAAGATGACTCCTTCGGAGGCGCTCACCGCCGCGACCTTCAACGCGGCTAAAGCCCTGGATAGAGACGATGTGGGTTCTCTCGAAAGCGGGAAAAAAGCCGACTTTTTGATATTGGACGTACCTAACCATATGCACATACCTTACAGGTTCGGCGTCAACCTGGTCGAAGAAGTATACAAATCCGGAGATAGGGTCTTTTGAAAGCACATCCTTCAAAAAGACTATTAAGTTCCATATCACTGTAGCTGACCAAAGGTCCTAACATGGAAGACGAAGAAGGCATATCACTGCTTGAGACCATAAACGAAAAGACCAAAGTCATAAAGGAGTCCAAATACTCAATACCGGCATACATCCTCACGGTTTTCATCGCGTCGATATGGATGATCTTCATGAATCCATGTTTGATGAACTTACTACTCCCTTTGATCGCGATCTTGATACCCTATAAGCTTTACGACGAGAACAGTTTCAAAAAGCTGGTTGTCGTGGGCATAGCTTCGATCATCCTTATCGGTCTTTCGATGTCTCTCTATCACACGGGCGTGATCTATGATCAACCCTCCAGGCGTATCCGATCTGAAGACGGAAGACTTTTGAACGGGACGGTAGAACCGGTTTACGGCGACTCGGGGACCACATTCAACCTCACCGTCGATCTGAGCGAAGATTACTTGGAGGAACGTGAGATAAGGAACTACTCCCTTTACGCTAACATCTCTTACACCGGTGTCGAAGGTCTGAGAAGGGAAGAATATGGCGGATATCAGATGGAACCGGTGGAGGATCACAACGGAACCGGAGGGAACGTCGAGTATTATGTGGAGGTCGAAGATCTTTCAGAGAGGCTTTTCAATCATTATTTCTCTTTGAAGAGAAATATCACCTACGAAGAGGGAGAGACCGAAGGGGAAGAAGATTACGCCTGGACCAGGACTTCCCTAGGATTCGGACCTGTTACTTTACCGCGAACTACAGCTTTAGGTATGATCACATTACAGCAGAGTCTATCCACCTCGGTGTTCTACTTCCTGGCCTTCGGACTACTCTGGCTTAAGAAACGGATGGATAAGAGTGTCAGCGAAAGTACCGAAGGATTGGAAGAAAAAGAAAAAGAACTGGAAGACAGCTGTCCGGAGTGCGGTCACCTCTTGGAAGGAAAGAAAGAATGCGACAGATGTGGGTGGGTAGAAGAGCCTGAAGACGAGATATACGACGAAGATGGAGAACCCGACGTCTGATAGGGCCTAGTTTTACGTTAAATCTATTTATCTCTTTTAGAATTACATGTCGGAGTTGATGTGATATGGAATTGAAGAGAGTCGAAGTAGAAAAAGATAGCGAAACTAACGTGATCATAGGGCAGAGTCATTTCATAAAGACGGTCGAAGATATATACGAGGCGGTGGTCACATCCGTCCCTGATATCGAATTCGGCGTCGCATTTTGCGAGGCTTCTGGAGACAGATTGATAAGATACGATGGGACCGATGAACGCCTAAAAGATCAGGCCGTAAAGAACGCCGAGAAGATAAATGCTGGTCATTTCTTCATATTGATGATGGACGGTGCCTTCCCGATAAATGTGATGGACGCTCTAAAGAGCGTTCCTGAAGTATGCAGGATCTACTGCGCTACTGCAAATCCATTAGAAGTGGTCGTAGCTGACGCGGAGAGCGGTAGGGGTATAATGGGCGTTATAGACGGATCTCCGACCATCGGTGTCGAAGACGAAGAAGATAAAGAAGAGAGAAAAGAGTTCTTGCAGACGATCGGTTATAAACGCTAGGCGCCGAATTTTTCGGTCAGATCAGCAAGGTCTTTCAATATATTCAATAGGTCTCCACCCTTTATCCTGTTGATAGCCCCCTTGCTGCACGCTCTTTCATTGAACTCATCTATATCATCGACCCTGACGTCTTCGCCCCATATGGTCAGCGGTAGAGGATCTCCGCTGTGATCCTGTATGGTTACAGGCGTGGAGTGATCTCCAGTTATCGCTATATACACATCCTCCAGTTCCTTGAGTTTGGCCACTGATGAATCGAGCTTCTCTATGAAATCAACTTTCTGACCGGGTAGGCCGTCGTGACCGGACAGATCACACCCTTTTATATTGACCATCATCAGATCATGATCTTTTATTGATCCTACAACAGCTTCTATTATCGAATCGGGATCGGTGTCTAGACCACCGGTCGCCTCTTCCACCTCCAGGATATCCATCCCTGCCAGAGCACAGACGCCTCTGACAAGAGGTATCCCTGAGACAGCACCGGCGTCAAGCCCGTGTTTCGAATCCAGGTCGTCCATGTCCGGGACCTTACCTCCTCCTCTAGGTAAGATGACGTTCGCCGGTAGTTTCCCATCACCTTCTCTCTTCCGGTTGACAGGATGATCAGAAAGCACATCTGCGGTCTTTTCAACGAATTCATTCAGGAGTTCGGCGGTCCTCCGATTTTCCTCCGAATCTACCATGGGAGCGGCCTCGTGGAACTCGGTATCGATCTCGTGTGGGTCTACGTCGGTGACATCTCCTCCTAGACCTTCTCCTTTTAGTACCAGAACACACCTATGTTCCACCGCCTTCTCAAATTCGAAATCTACACCGATATCTATATCTCGGATGGCTTCTGCCAGCTCCTCGGTATCTTCTTTTATCCTCCCGGCCCTCCTATCGACGACTTTACCATCTTCAAGGGTTGCAAAGTTGCATCTGAAAGCTACGTCATCAGGTGCGAGTTCCATCCCGATACCCGCGGCCTCGAAAGGTCCTCTCCCGCTGTATACCTCGTAGGGATCGTAACCTAGTAGTGAGAGATGACCGGTATCACTGCCGGGCCTTATCCCTGGGGCTATGGTGTCCATCAAGCCGTTCTGTCCTTCCTCCGCAAAAGAATCTAGATGTGGTGTCTCGGCCGCCTCAAGCGGTGTCTTACCATCCAATTCCTCAACGGACCTGTCTCCAATACCGTCCAATATCAACATCAACATCTTACCAGACATATATTATACCTCCAAAAACTATCACCGATATCGAGATAGCGAGAAGATTAACCAGGGACTTGTTGAGTATACCCCTCCTCTCCAAGGTAGCTCCGAAAAAGCTGTCTATCTGACAGCTTACGAAAGCGATCAGTATCCCTATAGTAAGCACCTCAAGGGACATCGTTGGATGACCAGAGATATGAAACATGATCTGGGCGATCATGAAAGTGTAAGCTGAACCTATCATGGCCCACATCTCGCCGTAAAGGGAGATACCGCCGTTGGTGCCCGGCTTTACTTTCTCGAAGGTAGTTATCAAATAAACTTTCTGAGAGGCCATCCCTATCTCTGAGGCCAAGGTATCAGAAGCGGCAGCCGCAACCGCTAGTACGAAAAGTGATGTAGATATGTTCGAGCACAGAGATCCAAAACTCACGAGGTCACCTGAATTGTAAAGCAAAAGTACGAAAACGGGCACGATACCGTTAGCCAGAACGTTCGTCCATCCTCTCTCCCCCTTGAATCCTTCCTCTAAACCCCTTTCCTTCTTATAGTTGAACTTGTATTTTGTAGCCAAAAAGGCGCTGGCAAGGAAGACAAGTAGGAGTAATATGAGTGTGAGACCGGCCTGTAGACCTATAAATAAACCTATCAGGAAAGCAGTGACTGAACCGTCTGCGTTCAGCATCCCCTTTTTATAGGTTAGCAAGGAGAGGGCTGAGCATATGACGATAAGTACGATAATCCTGAAAACAATCATTTGAATGATTTAACCTTCCAAAGGATATAAAACTTATGATTTTTCTAGACTAGATATGGAGGACGCTAGAAGAGCTTCAGAGACCTTCGATTCTATCGCTGAACACTTCGATAAGACCAGGGATAGGCCGTGGAAAGAAGTGGTGGAGTTCCTGGGTCGGTCCGAGGGTTCCGTTCTAGACATCGGTTGCGGTAACGGCCGACATCTCGTCGAAGCTCTGGACTTCGGACTGAAATCTTACGGCGTGGATGCTTCAGCAGAACTGCTGGATATCTGCAGGACAAAAACCGAAGGTAGAGCAGGTTTGGTCAGGAGCGGCATCAAATCCCTCCCATTCAAAGATCGTTCTTTCGACAACGTGATCTATATAGCGGCGATACATCACCTAAAGAACGAGAGGGTCAAAAGTTTGAAAGAGTCCAAGAGGGTCTTGAAGGAGAGCGGTGATATATTGATCTCAGCGTGGGCTAGAGAACTCGATAGATGGGATCTGAAAGAGGAAGAACAGGACGTTATCGTTCCCTGGCACAGAGAGGACGGAGAGATCATAGACAGGTTCTACCACCTATATCGGCTGGATGAACTCAAAGAGGACGTAGAAGAGAGTGGTCTTGAAGTTGTAGACGCATTTCATTCGAAAGGCAACAATTACGTAGAGGCGAGAAAGGTCGGTTGAGGTGATCTATCGATCACGGGATCATAAGGACCATCTCATTTTTTGATCTCAGCCTATATCTCAGACGAACAAAAATTTATATCTTATACTTCACTCTCAAAACATGCGACGAGTCAGGTTCAAAGATGAGGACGGTTCGGTCCTGATAGGAGATTTAAAAGGAGACGAGATAGAGCACGAAGACAACATATATAGGGCTGACGGAGTGGACATATTACCGCCGGTGAAGCCGACCAAGCTTGTATGTATCGGGTTGAATTACCGAGATCATGCAGAAGAGACGGGGAGAGAGATACCCAAGAGACCGAAACTGTTTTTGAAGACACCAAATACGGTGGCGGCCCATCGAGAAACCATAGAGCTTCTTGAAGGAAAGGAGAGGATAGATCACGAAGCTGAACTTGGCGTGGTCATCGGAAAGAAGTGTAAGAGCGTGGATAGGGAGAATGCGATGGAAAAGGTGATGGGTTTCACCTGTGTGAACGATCTTTCTAACAGAGACGATCAGAGGCAGGAACAGAACTGGGTCAGAGGCAAAGCCTTCGATAAAGCGGCACCGATAGGTCCAGTGGTCGCTGATAAGAAGCACGTGCGCGAAGACGCTGAGATCAAAACGGTTGTCAACGACGAGATCAGACAACGATCCACGATAGACCAGCTGGCTTTCTCAATACCTGAACTTATAGAGGAGATAACCACGTACATGACCCTGGAAAGAGGGGACATAATCTCTACCGGAACACCTTCCGGCGTTGGACCCATAAAAGATGGAGACGAAGTGGAGATAGAGATAGAAGGTATAGGTACGCTCAGGAACTATTTTATCGAGCATTAAAACAGTATCTTTAAATAATAATCAGGATTAGCCCTCCATATAGATAGGTGATCGATTGAAGATAAAAACCCTAGGTATCATCGCGGTTATCATGGCGATCTTGAGCGTTGCGGTACCTTATACTATATTAGGAGATATAGCAAGGTTCTGGGCAAGTTATCTTTACTGGACCCTCTTGACCATAGTGACCATACTGATAGGTTATATCCATCTGAGGGACTGGGGTGATGAGAGATGAATCCACTATATATCGCTATCGCTTTGATTATCTGGTTTTTGGTGGGTGTGATCATAGCTTACAAAGCCAGGGAGTACCTAGGAGAGGGCATGCCCGAATTCTTCCTAGCTAACAGAAAACTTAGCGGATTCATATCCGGTATGACATACAGCGCCACCACTTTCAGTGCCTTCATGATGGTCGGTCTGGTGGGATTGACTTACAGTACTGGTGTCGGAGCAGTCGGCTTCGAGATGATCTACATCATATTCACTATATTGCTCCTGATCATATTCGCGCCACGTTTCTGGATCGCGGGTAAAAAATACAATATAATAACTCCTCCTGAGCTTCTGGCAAAGAGATACAATAGCAAAGAGGTCGGTATAGTCTCTTCGATAATCTGTCTCACCATGCTGATACCCTACGCTTCAGTCCAGATGATGGGTATCGGCGAACTTTTAGAAGGGATGACATCTGCATCACTTCCCGCTCTACAGATATTTGGAATTACAATTTCCTCTCTATATCTTATCGGCGTTTTGTTAGTAGCTGGTTTCAGCGCTATCAGTGCCTTCTGGGCTGGGATGAGGTCGGTCTCATGGACCGATGCTTTCCAGGCGATCATCATGTTGGCCGCAAGTATAATACTCGTCATCTTTGTTTTCTATCATTTCTTCGAAGGTCCTTCAGGTTTTGTCACTGAGATGACAACGGAGCATTCTCAATTACTAGAACTCAACTGGGACCTCAGTATGTTCATCGGTTTGACTTTACCCTGGGCTTTTTTCGCACTCACAAACCCACAAGTGTCTCAAAGGATGTTCGTTTCCGATTCCGTTAAAAGCGTAAAACAGATGATCATTTACTTTTCCTTATTCGCTCTTATCTACACTGTGATTACGACCTTGTTAGGTCTAGCGATAGCCGGTACAGGACTTGAGGTACCTAATCCCGACGCTGCCATGCCGACTCTTCTCAGCAACGTGCCGGTCATACTAGCGCTTGTTGTATTTGTCAGTATATTTGCAGCGGCGACTTCTACTCTGAGTTCGGTCACTCTTACACTGAGTTCTTTAGGTTCTAGGGACTTCGTCAAAAAGGTCAAGCCTTCTATTTCGGAGAGGACGGAAGTTTTTTCGGGTAAGGTCATAATCGTACTGGTACTCATAAGTTGCATAATATTCGCCAATCTCAGGATAGAGATGATAGCGGTTCTTTCCAGTATGGCTTCCGGAGGTCTCCTGGTCATGGCCCCTACCATCATCGGTTCTTTCTTCTGGAAAGGTTCTACTACTGAAGGAGCACTATCAAGCATGATCGTAGGTGGAGTTATAACTTCATTCCTCTACATAACCGAGTTTTATCCTCTAGGATGGTGGCCTTCATTCTGGGGCCTGTTGTTGACCCTGACGATATTCGTGTCAGTCAGCTTACTGACCGAAAGACCGCGGGGTACCGAAAGATTCCTGGAGGAAGTGGAAAAGGGAGTGAAGGAAGAGGGTATGATCTGAAAATTTCACAGACCTAACAAGTGACATGGATTATCACAAGTTTGGAGCCTTCACCGAGATCTTCTCCGACCAGATCTTCAGTTCTCTTCTCCTCAAAATATATATCTTTCTCTTCAAGATGATCCTTCGTTTCGGGCAGCAGTCCCAATTTATCGTACTGTCCTGTTCCTACGATCACTTCTTTTATCGATCGATCGGCTTGATCGAGATACTCTTCCATCTCATCTCTGGTAAACTTGTGGCTGGTCCCATGTTTGTCCTTAGTGATACATTTCTTTCTCCGTATTATCTTGTCGGGAAATATGACTATGTCGTGTTCGTATCTTTTTCCATCGACCGTAACTTGTCCGAACTCCGAATTTTCAATTTTCAGCATGTCAGATGAAAACCTCCGGCGATCTTTTTATCTTTCTCTAGAAGCTGATTATATCTATCACAGGCTTTCTTGGTAGGATATGATTCCACTTCAAAATCTAGTTTCTTTGGAAGACTGGGAGGAACAGTAACTCGACCAGAATCGCCGGTTCCGAGCACAAGTAACTCGGGTTCATAATCCAATATCCTTTCCAGATCATCCTTCTCAACACGATGACCTCTTTTCCTCCACCACCCATCGATAACTCTCTTACCGAGTAGTATCACATCATCATCGTATAGCTCTCCATCGATCACTATCTTACCGAAGGAATATTCTTCGACGAATGCAGAGCTCATGTATACATAATTCCTGCTTTCACTTTAAAATGTTTTTACATCTCACTCGACTAAATCGATAATCTTTTATTTAGTGTTCCTATAGAGTCAACTGAGGTGTATAGATGAGCAAAATAACTTTCAGCATAATAAAGGCTGATGTCGGTGGTTACCCCGGTCATTCCAGAGTACACGACGAATTGATGGATGTGGCAGAGAGAAAACTCGAAGGAGCAGAGATACTAGAAGATTACTACGTTACACACTGTGGAGACGACCTAGAACTTTTGATGACACACAGAGAGGGTGAGGATTCAGAAGAAATACATTCCCTTGCATGGGATACTTTCCAAGAAGCGACGGAAAAGGCGAAAGAACTGGGGCTTTACGGTGCTGGCCAAGACCTGCTTTCAGACGCGTTCTCAGGAAACGTAAGAGGTATGGGCCCCGGTATCGCGGAGATGGAATTCACCGAGAGGAAGGCAGAGCCAGTTGTGGCCATCTTGATGGATAAGACAGAACCCGGCGCTTTTAATTTACCGATATTCAAGATGTTCGCCGATCCATTCAACACCGCTGGTCTGGTG
>JAFDTP010000129.1 GCA_019594195.1 Thermoplasmata archaeon | reverse complement strand
TAAATTCAATCTTTTATTATCCTTCGGGCTTGATATTATGGAAGAACCACAACCTCCGGACCAAACCCAAAAGTCTAAGCAACAACCCTCACAACAATTCCAACAACAATCATTCCAACAGCAACAACCTCCTCAACAATTGCAACGCCCCCGCAGGGGTAGAGGAAAGTCAACTATAGCGACCATGGCTCCATATTTCATAATGATAGGTGCTGTTTTAATAGGTGTAGGAGTCATTATATTGGGGTTTGCACCAGGCAACATTACGATATACGAACCAGATATGAGAAACGATACAGTAGACGTAGAGATGTCAATAACGCCGATTACCGTAGGGGCTATACTGGCAGGTATAGGGGCGATCTTTAGTGGTGTCGGCGGAGGTCTAAACGTGAAGGCCTATTGGGACAAACAAGAGCAAGAGAAGCCTCCTTCTAAAAGATTTTAATAAAAACATTTACTCTCTATTTTTATTATCCTAAAAAACTTAACTCACTACAGAAGAAAGAGAAGGTTGAAATACTTCAAAATCTTAAAATTTTTAACTCTTTAGTCTAAGCAACGGTGATTATTTGATGATATCTCTAATTCCACCTCAATATGGTAATGGCCAATCGTCTATTAATTAATAAAAGTGACTAGATATCTGATCTAACGTACTCAGTATTTAAAGGTCGATGTCGGAGGGATCAGAAGGATACACTATCGTTCTTTCTTGATAGAGGGAAGCCTCTTCGTTCACGACAAGAAATATGAAGGTCCTTGTTATCGGTAAAGGAGATAAATAACTATAGGTGATCACCAAAAATTCCCCAGCATCTCTTTTGTTCAGGTGATAAACTCCTAGTCTACCCGGTATTCTAGTAAGTGATTCAAGGTCAACATCTTCTCTAACACCTTCGATAAACCAATTCCGATGACTCGGTGGCCTCTCATAGACCTCTAATCTATCTTCACTCTCTTCTATCCTAAATTTTCTGTCACCATCTTGGACGATCCACCAAACATCGTCTTCTTCAGTCAAGTTCGATCGCTCACTTATGGTATAACCCTCATCTTCAAAGACCGCGATCATATCCTCAGATACCGGCCCCTCTTCTAATCGAAAGTCGGAACTATCCAGACTGAAAAGATATGTTTCCATCTGGGAGATTATAGAATCAGTATCAAAGGAAGGACCCAATTGTTTCTCTATTTGAGGGTACTCGATCGATCCACCCAGACCTCCTGTTGCTATACGATCGTATTTCATAGTCAAGTCTTGTATCTGAAAAGAGATAATATGTGTGATCGGCATGAATAAAAGCAGAAATATTACTAAATAAACTTGTAACTTTTTCATCTCACTGACTCTATCCTGCATCTCAGAACCGCTTTTTCTTCTACTTCCAAAGTCAATTATACCTTGTATAGACTTCTGTTTCTGCCAGATCTTCCAAACTAAGGAAAGCAGTACTAAAGGTAAGATCACATAGTATACAAAGTACAGTCCAAGTAGGAACCACATATCTTTTTCAGCCTCTAATCATTATAATCAAATCAGATGATGTTAAAACTTTTGATGGGCTCGTAAGAGTAGAAAAGTATGTTAAATATAATCAATCTAAATAACGGATTTTTCTTTCCTTGTTGCATGGTTATATTCCCAAAGTTATAAGTATATTATACTTATTTATTTAGCTAAATCGATAAGAGGGTCAAAGATGAAAAAAAAGATCATCTCCTTGTCGTTTTTGACAGCGCTTCTATTGGTATCAGGGACTATTGCTAACCCTTTAGGGCATTATGAAGACGATGAAGACACTAAAGAATTTTTAGAAGAAGATATGAATGTAGAAGAGCCTGAAACGCACTATACCATATTCGAAAGCGATTTTCAGTGGGAGTCAGCTTCTAGAGTTGACAGTCCATTTTGGGAAAGAAGAGAAGATGCTTCACGGGTCAGTGGTTATTCAGATCTTCAAGGACCAATACAAGGTATTACGGTGCATCATGCGGGAGGTACTTACGGATGGGCAGAAGATCCTGCTGATGGTGTAAATCAGGTGCATAAAAATAATGATTGGCCGGGAGCCGCCTACGATTTTATCATAGGATTAGACGGAACTATTTACCACGGAGGGCCTCTTGAAAGCCTAGGATGGCACGCAGGTGATTATAGGAACGTTGACAATTTAGCTATCTGTTTTGAAGGAAATTTCAATGAATATGAGCCAGAAGAAATACAGTATGATGCAGGAGGACATCTTATCGCTTATCTAGCGGATATCTATAGTATCACGGATGATAGAACTGAAGAACCTATAGATCTAGATATAGTGGATTTTGGAGATGTTACACCTCACGATGACTGGGGTGTACAAGGTTGTCCCGGTGAATACTTCAGCAGAGACTCCCTAGAATATTATTATGAGCAGTATTCAGATGACGAAAGCGCGGAATTCGTTTTAAATGATTGGTCAATCCATCCCAATTCAGTAAATCCAGGTGAGACGGTCACCGTAGAGGGTTGGGTAGAAAACATCGGCGATGGTAGTGGAGAAGTATCTACTGATATTTATGTAGACGGAGATTTCGAAGGATCTACAGATCCTAATCCTTACTTGGAACCAGGCGAGAGCGAATGGGTCTCCTTCGAGGTTTCGAGGGATGAACTAGGTACATATGAGGTCGATTTGCACGCGTTCGAAATGGTTGGAGGAGAACCTGAATATCCTGCAGACGATACCTGGAGTAGTGAGTTTGAAGTTGTTGACGAGGACGATCTCGCAGAGTTCGAACTCACTGGTTGGTCTGTAGATCCAGAAGAAGTTGGCCCTGGGGAGACGGTAACTATAAAGGGAAACATAGAAAACATAGGTGATGAAGAAGATACTGTTTACGGGCAGCTATGGATAGATGACGATTGGCAGGATTCTGAATCAGCTGGTATTCTAGAACCGGGTGAAAGCACCAACGTTACATTTCACCACTCAGAAGAAGATTTAGGTACATACGATGTAGAAGTACGGGCGGTCTGTGAAGATTTGGAAACTGTTTACGATACATGGAACAGTGAATTCGAAGTTATCGAAGAAACGGATTTCGATCTTGATGACTGGTCGGTCAACCCAAAAACTGTGGAACCTGGAGAGAACGTCTCCATACAAGGTGAGGTCGAAAATACTGGTGGTGTTGAAGAAAGCGTTTATATACAATTTTTAGTCGAAGGAGAATGGCAGGAAACAAAAACGGTTTGGATGTTGGAACCGGGTGAAAGAGAATCACTCTCTTTTACACATTCCGAAGAAGAGATCGGAACTTATGAAATAGAAATACGGGCGGTCTGTGAAGACGAGATAAACATATACAGTCAGTGGAGCAGTTCTTTTGATGTCGAAGAAGATACCGATCCTCCTGCCCCTCCTGAAGATCTTGAAGTAGAACATCACGGAAGTGATACAGACCTATCTTCACGCTCGAAGGAAGAGCAGACCATGGGGACCTATTCAGATATTCAGAACGATAACTGCTGCGGTGACGATCCTAACTGCTATTTCCGATTCGATCACGAAGAAAATGAAGATATCTCTCCAGATCCTGTCAAGGTCGGTGAAACAGTGACTATTTCCGGGGAAGTCCAGCATCATAATGGACAAGATCATTCTCAGGCAGCCGTAAGTTTGTGGATCGATGGAGAGGAAATCGATTCACACATTACAGGTTCATTAGGCTGGAGTGAAACAGAATCTTTCAGTTTCGAAAGAACGAAAGATTCGACTGGAATTTATGATGTCGAGCTATATGTGTTCTATTATGACGATGGAACAGTAGGTGGTTGGCACCAGAGTTGGAGCAGTTCGTTCGAGGTGGTGGAAGAAAGCGAGCCCGAGTTCGAGTTATCTGATTGGTCTGTTTCTCCTAGTTCTGTTGAATCTGATGAGGCCGTGACCATAGAAGGCGATATAACTAACGTTGGTGACGAAACAGGCGACGTTTCTGCTGAATTACACGTAGACGGCGGATATGAAGATTCTAATTGGGAAACTTTAGAGCCGGGTGAAACAGAACTGGGAGAAACAGACCAATCAGATAACTCGAACTCGGGCTCGCTTTCTTCCACCACCTCAAAGGAACTGCTCCAACTCTGGTGCCAACCTCCCACCGTTCCATCATCGTAGTAGAAAACGTATAGATCCACATCATAAATT
>JAFDTP010000208.1 GCA_019594195.1 Thermoplasmata archaeon | reverse complement strand
TTCCTTGAATTTGTCCATCGTTCTAGTCCTTGCTGACTGACTCATATCTCCATGCATAGGATGCGACTTATATCCGTGTTTGTTCAACCTCTCCGAAAGTATCTGAGTGTATTTTCTTGTATTACAGAATATCAGATACTTGCCTGGATCATTATCCAAAAGTGAAGACAACACTGATAGTTTGTTCTTCCTCCCGACAGAGATATAATATTGTTTCACGCCCTTGGCGGATATCTCATCCTCGCTCAATTTGAGTTCTGTAGGATCATCCATGTATTCATTCGCAAGCTTGACGATCTCATCTGGCATTGTGGCGGAATAAAGCATGATCTGCTTTTCCTCAGAGGTCCTAGAGATTATCCATTCTATATCCTCTAAGAACCCCATGTCTAACATCCTGTCAGCTTCGTCCAATACGAAAAAATCTAAATCGCCCAATTTTAGTTCTCCTCTCCTCATCAGGTCCATCACTCGTCCTGGAGTACCTGCGACAAAAGAAGTCCCGGGTAAATTATCGATCTGATATTTTATGCTGGAACCACCATATATGGCTAAGGTCTCGATACCGTGATGTTCACCTATCTTCCTAGCTTCTCTTTCTACCTGCTGGGCGAGTTCTCTAGTAGGCGTAAGAACGATCGCTTCCACGCCTTTGTTTCCTTTTATCTTTTCAAATATCGGTATCAGAAAGGAATGGGTTTTACCAGAACCAGTTCTAGCCTGTACTATTATATCGTTTCCATCGATTGCTGGCTTTATAGAACTTTCTTGAACTTCCGTAGGACTTTCAAAACCGATCTCATCTAAAGCCGAAAGTGTCTTTTCTTTCAAGGACATTTCATCGAATTCTTGTGTATTGTTATTCATCGTTTCTATTCTCCTTATCATTCAAAGGAGAACCGGGGTTATTTATATAGTTTCACATCAACGAAGTTTCTGTAAAACACCAACCTTAAATACAGATTACTTATATTATGTTAGTAGGTGGGTAGATTGAAAGGTAGATTGTTAAAACCAGAAGTCAAGAGTGAGGGGAGTGGGGCAAAAGTGAAAAGGCTTTTTCCAACTTCAAAACTGGATCATTACGATCCCTTCGTTCTTTTGGATGAGTTCTTCGTCGATCCTGATGCAGGCTTTCCAAGGCATAGGCACGCTGGATTCGAGGCCGTAACTTACATAATCGAAGGGGGTTTTCGACATCAAGACAATCTAGGGAATGACTCTTCTGTAGGAGCAGGTGGCGTTCAAAGATTCACCGCTGGAAAAGGTATCGAACACTCGGAGATGCCAGTAGGTAGTGATGAAAGTCATGGATTTCAACTCTGGGTAAATCTTCCAAAAAAAGAGAAAGATTCAGAACCTAGTTACCAAAAAGTTTCAGCTGAAGACATACCGGTCAAACATGACGGTAAAAGCAAGATAAGGACTATCATAGGCGGTGACTCTCCGGTAGAATTGAATACGCTAGTACTTTACCAGGACATTATGCTAGAAGAAGAATTCTTCACATCTATAGAGTTTCCAGAAGATTATCGGGGATTTCTCTACGTCTATGATGGAAAAATATCGATAGAAAACGAAGGAGAAAAAAGAGAAGAGATACCGAAAGGCCAAGCCTATTTTCCTTCAAAAAAAAGAAGATTTTCTATCGGCTGTGAAGACAGTTCTGAATTAGTC
>JAFDTP010000153.1 GCA_019594195.1 Thermoplasmata archaeon | reverse complement strand
TCGGGGTCGTATTCATGTACCTCCTTCAAACTGCTCTTTATATCCCTATCGGTCATGTTTTCGACTTGTTCTATTTTTTCGTCCAGAGAAGGTTCCACCGATGGTATATCTTCTACAAACCCGAAATCAGGCTGTATGTAGGCTATATGTTCAGAGATTTCAAGGAAGTATGTAAGCATCCTACCTACGGCTCGCCGTTCTTCAGGTGTCGGATCATGTTCATATAATATCCTGGCTGAGGCTTCGAAGAGTTCGATAAAATATTGACCTTCTTCGGGTATATCTTCTTCCTCATCCTCGGTCTGTTGGATCGAGTCATAGGTTTCGATATCTTCATCGGAGTAAGTGGGTTCTATTATCCTTTCAAACATGTCCATATATTCCTGAAGGATGGTCCAACTGTCCGGGTTAGAAACTATGTAGGACATCGATTTGAAGGCCTCGGCGGATTCTTCTCTTATTTCCGGATCCGAGGATTCAGCGAGTATCAGATTGTTAGCCAATGAAATATTCAACCTATTATACATCTCGGTTTGGTTTTTGATCGATACATGAAGTCCCTCCAGATCGTCATATATATCTTCTAGAGAACGACTCAATTGTTGTGTTCTATTGGCTTGGATTATTATATCGGCCAGGGTCATAACGCCGTCAGGTACGCCGCCGTCTTTCATCAGATTCTGGTTTATCTTCTCGTGTTCTAGTATAGCCTCTTTGGTATGCAGCATATCTAGAAGAACGTCCCGGGTTATCGCATCGCCAAGATCACCTATGAAGACGATCTGCCCATAATCACCTGCAGTACCAAATTTCGCCTCCACCTCGTCCATCCAATCTGACGTTTCAGTGTCCGGTTCAAACGTTTCTTCATCAGTATCCATCTCAGCGAAAGAAGCGAAATATCCCATTATCAAGGTTATAACCAAAATCACTGCGATGAGTTTATAAGGACTACCGCTTACCCAAAGAGGAAAAGAATCGAATACATTTCTCCTGAACCATCCTTTGATATCCATATATCTCGACCTCGGGTCTCTCCCGTCACCTAGAGATCGAAAACTTTTATTCCTCACTGAGAGGCTTGACTATGACCTGAACTACATCGCCCTCGTCTATATCAAGGACGTCTCTTTCAGCGGTCGGTATGGTCACTCTCCCGCTTTCACCCACTTTAGCTTTGAATAAAGCGTGATGCGAGGCTGCTTTCTCCAATATCTTTGGAACCTCTTCTCTGATATGTTCTACCAATTCTGGGATATCCTCGACTTCGGTCTCATCCAACATATCTCCTAATTTCATCAAATACACCCTAGCTGGCATAATAATCTAAAGGTTGGTTATATTAATATATTGCGGAAAAAAATACCATCTAAAGGAAAGAAATGTAAATCAATGATCATGTCATACCCAATTATTTTATTTACCTAAATTCTAATTAATAGATATGAAAGAAATATCTAGAAACAATATAATTTATGAGTTTAAGCCTGAGATGGAATGGGAAAAAAGAGTATCGCCCGGCGAAATAGTGAAATTCGAGGCAAACGATGCCTTTAATAATCAAATCCAGACCGAGGAGAAAACACTGGATCAAGTTGATTTTGAAAAACTGAACCCTGCTACTGGACCAGTTTATGTAGAAGGGGCTGAGAGAGGAGATGTATTAAAGGTCAAGATACTAGATATCAGTGTTCCAGAAAAAGGAGTGATAGTTATCGCCCCAGAAGCAGGAGTTCTTGGAGACATGGTAAAAGAATCAAAAACCAAGATCATAGAAATAGAAGATGGTTTTTGTAAATTCGAGGGTGTAAAGATACCTGTAAAACCTATGATTGGAGTAATCGGTGTGGCTACGGAAAAAGAACCCTACTCCACCGGGACGCCTTGGAAACATGGTGGAAATATGGATACACAGGACATATGTGAAGGTTCTACGCTTTATCTGCCTGTAAAACAAGAAGGAGCTCTTCTCGCACTAGGTGATTGCCACGCCGTTATGGGTGATGGAGAAGTTTGCGTGGCTTCGTGTGAGATCAATTCAGAGGTCACAGTAAAAGTAGATGTGATCAAAAACGGAGACATTGAATGGCCTGTTGTTGAGACAGAAGATGAGATCATGATCATCACCTCTGGAGAAAGCGCTGATAAAGCATTGAGAGAATCAACAGAGCAGGTAGTTAAATCCCTCTCAAAAGGACTAGATATAAGTTGGGCGGATGCCTATCTATTAGCTAGTTTGTGTGTTGATTTGAGGATCAGTCAAATAGTAGATCCTAAAAAAACGGCAAGAGCAGCAATACCAAAAACCATATTGGATTCGAAAAGAATTATTAAAAGGTGCTAGATTATCTAAAACCTTTGGAAGAAATTACTAACCAAAGGAGAGAAATGTAAGAAAATCTTTAAATGATTAGAAAATGATCGAAAGAAAAGAGAAAGAGGTTTGTGTTTTTTAGGTATCTGAGAATATCAATCGTAGAGATGACAGGCTATCTTCCTTTCACCATTCTCTTTCAATTTAGGGTCCTGTTTTTCGCATATCTCACCGACCTTCTGTTTGCAGCGTGGAGCGAAATTGCATCCTTCAGGTGGTTCGACAGGGCTGGGTACATCTCCAGTTAGTGGCGCACTGACCGAATCGTGTGGATCGGGCTGAGGAACCGAATTGAACAGAGCTTTAGTATAGGGGTGTTTTGGATCATTGAAGATATCGTCAGCGTCGCCTAGTTCGACTATCCTCCCCAGATACATCACGCCTATCCTGTCGCTTATCGCTTTCACTAGATTGATGTTATGGGAGATGAACATGTAGGAAACGTCAAATTTGTCCTTTGCATCGTTCAGTAGTTTCAATATCTTCGATTGGACCGAGACGTCCAATGCAGAAGTTGGTTCATCGAGTACTAAGAAGTCAGGTTCAAGACAGAGCGCTCTAGCTATGCCTACACGCTGTTTCTGTCCGCCGCTCAATTCATGAGGATATCTGATCAGATGTTCTGCCTTCAACCCCATCGTATTCAGGATGTCGATCATCCTTTTGATCTTCTCATCTTCCGAATCCACCATATCGTGGATCACCAAAGGTCGGTTCAGATGATCGTATACCGTCATCTGTGGATTCAATGAACTTTCTGGATCCTGGAAAACTACATTCATTTTTTTCCTTA
>JAFDTP010000024.1 GCA_019594195.1 Thermoplasmata archaeon | reverse complement strand
CAGAGACGATAGTAGCCTCCGGCGCTATAATATCTGATATACCTCTCGTAGACGATATAGATATAGATCTCATCGAAGACGGCGATATGGTGCACATCGACGGTGCAAAAGGAGAGGTTGATATCTTAGATGTTGATGTTGATAGATGACATATGAGCCTACAGTGCTGCCTTTGCCCTCGGGAAAAACAAATATAGAATCTTTTATTTTTTTCTCTCCAAAAACTAAACCGGTTTCTGGGTCCACATCGCCTAGAAAAGACACACGATCATCGACTTTTGCCACGGTCCCTCTGACTTCTCCAGTGGATATAGCTCTACCAGATAATATCAAGCTATCATCTCCAAGAGGGTATCCATATCTGCATATATCACTTTCTGGTTCGCCAATTTAGGTAGATACGCCGCTGCCTTTCCAGAATCAGTCGCGGCGACTTCATACTTGTCTTCTAACGGCGAAACGACCATACAGGTATCGCTCACCACGCTCCCAAACTTTTCGATCTTTCGGACGGCCTCCTTTGATTCTTCCATAACTTTTCTGCTTGTATAAACGAGTAAGTCAGGTCCGTTCTTTCTTTCTCTACCCTCGAGTTTATCCGCCAATTCAAAAATCTCAGGCCTTGATAGATGAGGGCAACCGATCACGATGACGTCCGGCTCCTTTTTGGACTTTAGTTCTTCTTTGATCTCTTCGATATCTTCAGGCCCTATCTCGACTTTCTCCAGATGACCGATGTCAAAATCATCGTATTCAGGAGTTACTCCTTCGACGTGATACATAGCTACCGAACCTGTAGCGGCCATCGCGGCGCCTAAAGTCTTCAGTCCATCTTCTCTCGGTGATATATCTTTAAAATAGGGGATCTCATCAGAGGTTTCTCTACCAACCAGATAACCGAGCAATGAAAGAGGTATGTCCCCTTCGACATCATAGACTATATCTGGCCTCCTATTTTCTTTTATATGAAGGCCATAATTAGGGGTCTTACCGATAACGGCGGCCATCAATGCTGATGGACCGCCTTCTCTGTTCGTTCTAGCTCCGAGGACCGAATTTGCAAAGGATACGGCGGAACTTTCACTCCATGCTAGATGGGTACCGATCGAAGGACGGTTACCAGCAAGATAAGGAGTACAGGTGCAGCTTACCTCTATCCCCAGTTCTCTGTAAGCCTTTATCAGTTCGATCTGTTTAGACCTGAATTCATCCGACTCATAATTTTTGTGGTTTAGGTCCATACCCGCCGGGTTCAGCATGGCTTTAACTTTGACTTGTGCTTTCTCAGCAAAATCTTGAACAAATTCTAGACCGGCATCACCCATGGTCTTGTAAGATACTCCAGCTATCTGTGCGGACTCGATAGGTATCAATCTGTCCGCATCATATATCTTGCCTATCGCTACCAAGAGCTCCATCGCCTTGGCCGGACCTTCACCCTTTTCACCTTCGAGGATATTTTCCTCTTCTTTTGTCAGATGCATAAGATCAAAACCAAAAAGTGCCGCAGGCCGGACTTGAACCGGCGACATCCACGTCTTCAGCGTGGCACTCTCCCAATCTGAGTTACTGCGGCTTGTGAAGGGATAAACCCTGCTTGAATTTTAATTTTACGCTTCAAAACGGTTAAGTAGGATTTATTCCATACAGATGAGAGATATGTTATCGATAAACGACATGGATGATGAGATCCATCCTGAAAACGTTCTCGACTGCCTTTACAATATTTCAGACCTTGAAAGAGAGATCCTCTCTATCCTTTCCGACGGTGAGGAACTCAGATCCTCAGAGATCGCCGAGAGATTGGATAAAGACCAAAGCACCGCTTATAGATCACTCGAAAAACTCTCTGATTGTGGGTTGATATACAAGGAAAAACAAAATATCAGGAACGGGGGTTACTTTTTTCTCTATTCTCGACGTCCACTCGGTAAAATAAAAGAAGAGGCAAAACGATCAGTAGAGAAGTGGCATGAGGAAATCATAGATGCTATAGAAGATCTAGAAAGTCTTTGAATGTCAGTTCAGATCAAAAATCTCTTTCATTTTTTCTCTGAACTCGTCTTCTTCCATCTTACCAACTACTTTTTCCTTCATCTCACCGTTTTCAAAGAAGACTAAGCTTGGAATGCACTGGATGTCGAATGCTGAGCATGCTTCCTTATTGTGTTCAACATCTATCTTGCCGAACTTTACACTATCTTTGAACTGTTTCGAAAGTTCCTCCAATATCGGATCCATGTATACACATGGTCCACACCATGTGGCCCAAAGATCAAGTACCACGTGATCGTGGTCGGCTATGAACTCCTCATAATTTTCATCGGTAACTGTTTCGACCAGATGATCTTCCTCGCTCACTTATATCACGCTTGTGAAACACTTTCAATTGCGTAATCTTATTCTCGTATTTAGTTCTTTACTACGAAAACAAAAGATTAAAAATAACCCCTTTTGATAGAGGTATGAGAACATGTCTACAGAAAAGAAACCAAAAGTTTCGATAGATTTCATATACTCCGATACATGCCCAGATTGTCCACCCGCTAGAAAAGCGGTCGAGAGAGTGACCAAAGATATGCCTTCGGTCGAGGTGAATTACCATAGACCGAAAGACGTTCCAGAAATGGTAGCAGAATACGATGTTACCCACGTACCCACGATAATAATAGATGGTGAAGTAGCTTTCGTGGAGAGCGTTAACGATAAAGAGCTTAAGGAAAGGATAGAAGAAGCATTGTAAGATGAACGATCTGTTTTTTGAGCTAGTCGGACCCGATTATCCTCTCGCTAAAGCCGAGGTACTGTCGACTATCGAAGGGCTTTCTCACGGGTATGATATACACGATTCCGAACCGGGTATCTTGTCTTTGAGGACAGATTGCCCTGTAGAACCATTGACCCAAAGGTTGGGATTGATCCATCGGGTGTATGAGAGGATCAACAGCCTATCGGTATGGGATGCATCTCAGATCGATGCGGATCTCCCTTCTGGAAGCGTGGGTGTCAGGACCGAGAGGATAAAACGAGAAGACATAGACACTCTCAGGATCAAAAAAGAACTAGGAGACGTGATCGCCAAAACAAATCCTATCGATCTAGACTCTCCAGAACACGAGATATATGTCGTCATCTCAAAAAATCACCATGTTGGTCGAAAAATATATGAGATCGACAAGAAGGAACTTAGAGCGAGGGAAGTCAAAAATAGACCCTTCTCTTCGCCGATATCACTGAAGCCTAGATATACAAGGGCATTGATAAACTTATCTCGCGCTGATAAGAACTCTAAAGTACACGACCCGTTCTGTGGTACTGGAGGCGTATTGATAGAGGCTTCCAAGATGGGTTTGTCTGTATCTGGAGGAGATATAGACCCTGATATGATCGAGGGTTGTAAAAAGAATCTCAGGGACTTTAACGTTGAAGCTCCACTTGAAACCGGCGATGTGTCCGATACGATCCCCAGCGGTATTGACGCCATAATAACCGACCCGCCTTACGGAAGAGCTTCCTCTACATCCAAAGAAGAACTTTCCTCAATCTATGAAAGATTGTTCGAGGCTTCTAAAAGAGATCTCAAGGAAGGTGGGTATCTTTCAGCTATCTTCCCCGAAAAAAAGTATATTTCTACTGGGAAGAGATATCTAAGATTGGTCGAAACTTACGAAGTCAGGGTTCATCGGTCTTTAAAGAGACATTTCACGGTCTTCAAGAAAGAACGAACCTAGTCCTCCACCTATATCGATGAGGAGGAAGGGGGTAGAAAAATTAATAAGGGTTCATAGTTTATTTTACCTCTAGGGCCTAGCACGATGAACGGCAGAAAAAATTTAGCCGTGATAATCATCATCTTTCTTCTTATAGGTAATATCAATCTTGTTTCTTCCGCTGCCTTTTCCGATGCAACACTGGATGAAGACGATATTATATTGGAGGGATCTGATAACGACTCGATGATAGATGAGGGTTCTTCCGATGATGATATTGAAGAAAAATTGGATTCTGAACAGGAAAACGATACCGTCAGAGTCGTGATAAGACTAGAACCTAAAGAGTATGGGTCGGACGAGGAGATATTTCGAGATGAAAGGGATACCGAAACCATCTTGAAAGATCTGAAAGAACATTCTGAAAGGGAGCGAGCCGGAGTCAGAACCTTCTTGGAGAAACACGAAGCTGAGATATTGAATACTTTTTGGATAGCTAACGCGATCCTGGCAGAGATCGATATAGATCTTTTGGATGAGCTTTCCACGCTCCCAGGAGTTAAGGATGTCCACGAAGATTTTCAAGTGGAGATCGGAGGATCTGAGCCCGACATGGGCGAAAAAGCCCCATATGAAGAGCATCTACAGCGTCAAGGTGAATCAACCTGGGGGTTGGAGAAGATAAACGTTTCTGAAGCTTGGGAAGGTGGAGAGATATGGGAAGACGGTTTCGACGGTTCCGGCGTCACGGTCGCTATCTCGGACTCTGGTGTAGACATCGATCACCCAGATATCGAGGGAAAGATGACCACTCTAGATGAAAACGATCCACACTTTCCAGGAGGTTGGATCGAATTTGACGATACCGGTCAGATCTTAGGAGATTCGACCCCACACGACACCGACAGACATGGAACTCACGTGACCGGCACGGTCGTCGGAGGTGATCACAGCGGAACCAATATAGGAGTGGCTCCTGGAGCGGAATTCATGCACGCATTGGTGTTTCCTGAAGGAGATGCAAGATTTTCACAACTGTTGGCTGGCCTCGAATGGAAATTAGAACCTACGGACAGACAAGGCAACGTGCTTGAACCGGTCGAAGAACACAGACCGGACATAGCCAGTATATCATGGGGCATACGGGGTTATTCTTCTGATTTCGAAGAGCCTATAATGAATTTGATCCAAGCCGGTATAACTCCTGTAGCATCGGTAGGGAACTATGGTGAAAATTCAGTGATCAGCCCCGGTGCAATATTTGAGAGCTTAGCTATCGGTGCTGCTAGAGAAAATGACGAGATCTGGTTCCTTAGCGGTGGCGAAGTTGTACAGGACGATAGAGAGAGTACGCCGACATCTTATATCAAACCCGATCTTTCTGCTCCAGGCACTTCTATCAGGTCAGCGATACCGGGAGAAGATTGGACGATCATGAGCGGTACTTCGATGGCAGCACCACATGTTTCTGGCACTGTGGCCTTGATGTTAGAGGCAAATCCTGAACTTTCTGTGGAGGATATATACGAGGCTTTAAAGATCTCAGCATATCATCCAGAAGAAAGGTTGATCGTAGGCGAAGAACGAAAGGATACACGATATGGAAACGGTATAATAGATGCCGGTAAGGCCTTGGACTTCGTTTCCGGATTGGCTGTGAGAAAGCCAGCTGATGTTACAAGATCAGGGGCCACGATGAGAGCTGAAGTTATCGAGATGCCTGACGATGAAATAGAAGTTTTCTTCAGATATAGAGAGTTGGGTGATGACGAGTGGTCTGAAACCGATCGTATACAAGTGACCGGATCAGGGTCTTTGGAAAGAGGTCTAAGTGATCTAAAATATAACACCGCTTACGAGTACAAAGCAGTCGCTGAAAGTGACGATGTGACCGAAAGTACGTTCCCGATCACATTCAAAACTCACGGTGACGTGGAGGTGTCGACTCTTCCAGCCGAATATTTAGACGAAGACCGGGTCTTATTAAGAGGGGATGTGACGGACATGTATGTTGACGAGGCTGAGGTCCTATTCCAGTATCGGAGAGAAGATGAAGAGGGATGGTCTGAAACATCCACGAAAACCATACATGAACCTGGTGAGTTCAAGATCCAGCTGGAAGATCTTACCTATCTCACCGATTACTATTATAGGGCAGTAGCCAGGACAGAGGAAGATACATTCACCGGAAGTACATCAACCTTTACCACTCCTTTACCCGAACCCACGTGGGATGAAGGGGAAGAAGCTTACTTGATATCTAACGTAGGTGAACTCCAGTGGATAGAAAACGCCTTGGGTGATGATTATATACTGACAAACGATATAGATGCTTCCGAAACCTCCGACTGGTACGATGGAGCAGGATTCAGACCGATCGGAGAAAAGGGTTTCGAGTCATTCCGAGGTGAATTTGACGGTCGAGGCCATGTTATAAAGGACCTGTATATAAATCGAAGCTTCGAAGATGATGTAGGAATTTTCGGTGTGAGTTACAATGCAACTGGCGGACATAGACGGAGCGAAATAAGTAACGTGAGTTTGGAAGATGTGGAGATCACCGGAGGCGATAATGTAGGAGGACTGGTGGGGTGGAACGAGGCCCGCATAGTCAACTGCCGAGTCGATGGAGAAGTGCAAGGTGAAGAAAATGTAGGAGGACTGGTCGGAAAGAACGGCGACAGGAGTCCATCCCCATTAAGAGGGGATATCCTCGAGTCTAGTTCTTCAGCTAGAGTTTCAGGGGATGAAAACGTAGGTGGCCTGGTAGGTTGGAACAGTATAGGTAAGATATCTGATTCCGGATCGACCAGCGAGGTGACCGGGATAGACAGTGTAGGAGGACTGGTAGGCCAAGGTGGTGAGATATTTAGATCTAAGTCAACGGCAGTGGTCAAAGGTGTAGGGAACTCTGTAGGCGGACTGGTGGGACACGGCCGAGAAACGGTGAGGTATTCATATTCGGACAGTGACGTGGTGGGAGAAGGAAGATATATAGGCGGATTGATAGGGCAAACCCCAGGTAAAGTTATCGATTCATATTCATTAAGTGATGTCAGGGGAGGGAATGAAGTAGGGGGGTTGGTCGGTCGGTTAGGTAGGGAAGAATCTCCTATTTCTTATCGAGAGAGTGTGAACAGAACATTTGCATCCGGCAACGTATCGGGTGAGGAAGGTGTTGGTGGACTTATCGGGGAGTATTTAGGTGGTTACCATCTAGGTGGTGATATCAGTAATTCCTTCTATCATGAAGACATGCCGAGATGTGATTACCTTCGATACGGCAGTCTTCCATTAGATGATGATAACTTCGGGTCGATAAGCACTTTCAGTTCCGCCGGCTGGGACATCGATATGGTCGAGACCGAACGCGAGTATCCATATCTTTCGATAGAAACAGGGGAGAGTGATGTGACATGGCTCATAAAGGAAAGTCAGATAAGATACGAATTCATCATAGGATCAGAAAGATATGGGAGTACGGAACCACCGGAAGGAAGTCATTATTACTATAGACATGGGAAGATAATTCTCGATGCGATACCAGAATACGGGTATTATCCGGCTGGCTGGACTGGTGATTTTGAATCTAAAGAGAAGACCGTGGCAGTTACCGCTGATGATGACAAGCAGATCACCGCTATTTTTGAGGAGGTAGATGAGGATATACATGATTGGCATCAGCTTAACAATATAAGATATAAGATGGATGGAGATTTCAGACTGGAGGAGAACTTAGACAGAAATACTGAGGGCTACGATACTCATGTAGACACCATACATGGATGGGATCCCATAGGGGACTACCCTAGATCATATTTCAATGGTACTTTTGACGGTCAGGGAAATCATATAAGAGATCTCTATATAGAAAGAGATAGAACATATCTTCCAGTTGGCCTTTTCGAGATGGTCGGGGGTTCTAACGATGAAGTTAGGATCGAAAACGTCTCACTCGAGAACGTCAATATAAAAGGAGGGAACAATGTAGGTGCGCTGGTCGGATATAATTTAGGCACGATAACGGGTTCATCTGTCAGTGGTTCGGTAAAGGGTGAATCTTTCGTAGGAGGTCTTGTGGGAGGTGGAAGAGGAAAAGTAAGTTCTTCCCACTCCACCGCTGATGTTACAGCAGAAGGCGATTGTGTAGGAGGTTTAGCCGGCTTCTTGACAGACAGCGTGAGGGATTCTTCTGCTACAGGTGATGTAGTCGGTAACAATTCGGTAGGCGGTTTGATAGGAGGAGTGACGTTCATGCATCAATTTTCTGGAGATGAATCTATAGCTGATTCTTACGCCACTGGAGACGTTGTGGGAAAAGGGAGTCGTGTAGGTGGATTAGCAGGGATCTTTCCGTCCCTGAATAGATCATATGCTACAGGAGATGTGGTAGGAAGAAATACCGTAGGCGGACTGGTAGGCATGAGTGAATCAGTTAGAGAATCATATTCTGTAGGAGACGTTGAAGGTGATAGTGAAAGTTTAGGTGGACTTAGCGGAGTCATGAGAGATTTTTGGAGGAGAGAATCGGAGGTAACCGAGTCTTTTGCTAAAGGAGATGTCCGTGGGGGAGACATCGTAGGAGGTCTGTTAGGAGGTATAGGAAGGAATACCGAGATAAAAAATACATATTCAATGGGGGATGTGGATGGTAGTTATGCTGCAGGAGGGCTGATCGGAGCGATAGGCAGCTCAGAACGGCCAGCTGAAGTCATATTAGAGAACTCATACTCTACAGGTGAAGTCTCAGCTGTCGCGAAAGCAGGAGGACTCATAGGCTGGAATAATGGTGGTGAAGTGAGAGAGTCTTTTTGGGATATAGAAACTAGTGGTCTAGATGAAAGCGACGGAGGTATTGGAAAAACTACAGAAGAGATGCGTAACATCGATCTTTATGAAGGAACAGGATGGGATATCACCGGGATAGAGGATGACGAAAAAGACACCGACCACGTATGGAACATCGTCGATGGTGAAAGTTATCCATTCTTCAGCTGGGAATCCGAAATGGTGTTCCTCAACATCAGCTCAGAGTTAGGTGGAGGTACAAGTCCGAAACCCGGTGAACACGCTTTCGAAGAGAGTACGGAGATCGAAGTCAAAGCCTTTGCGGAAGAAGGATGGGTTTTCAGTCACTGGCAAGGAGATCTTCCAGAAGATAAAAGAGAGAATGAAACTCTGAAGATGAGATTGGACAGCGACAAAGCTTTGACTGCTCATTTTTCTAGAAAAGCACATTTTGAAGTTGAGATCACCGACCCAGAAAGTAATAGCGAATTTACCGTGGGTGATGTGGTAACTGTAGAATACGAGATCGAGAACGTGGGTGACCTAGAGGGGGAGCAGGAGATCGAGTTATCAATTCACGATGAAGAGGGTGGATCAGTGATCAGTAGTAGAGAAACTATCGTTCTCGACGGTGGAGAATCATACCAAGGAGAGTTCACCTGGAGTGCCGAGGAAGAGGGTGAATTCAAAGTGAGATTAGAGAGCGAAAGCGACAGTGAAGAGATAGATATATCTATAGGACCTTCCACTCTAGCTTTTTGGAGGATAGTATGGATAGCTTCGCTGGTAAGTATCCTGGTGATCTCGATATCGATCCTATTCAAAAGAGAGAAATTTTACCGATCTTGAAGTTGTCTCAGTCAGCCCTGATAGCGATGAGACCTATATCTTTTTCTTCCCCTGTCATCACTGATCGTACTTTTATCTCAGTAGTTATAAAGTTGGATACCGTTTCATCCTGGTTTTGTTCCGTTAAGTAAACGCTGAAATCCCTACGTTCGGCGTAAGAGAGGTTGATGGTGAGATTTTCCCTCATATCTTCCCCGGTGGTGAAATCGATGGTCCGATTATCATCTAAAAGTTCTTCGGAGGTGAGCTCGAAGGTATCGTTCCTACCTCTGTTGAAGAGTGAAAAATCGAACCTTGCCGTTCCGTCATCTAACCTTGAAATACCGGCAGTGTATCCGTCGAATTGTATCTCCTCCGAAAGGATATCAACATCATAGCCATTACCGAGTACCGCTCTCATAGTTTCTTCTTTTCTTCGTACCTCACCAGTTACGTCGGTCTCGGCGCTGAAGGTGATAGCGGTCCGGGCGGATGAGTTCTCGGTGGGTTCGACAAGAAGATGATATCTTCTATCTTCACCTGAGTCAAGAACCAGATCAGTGGCGTGACCTTCGATCTTTCTAAGGCTGCCGTCTTCTTCAACCCAAAGAGTGGTATCCCAGTCCTGATCTGAAACAGAATAACTGACCTGGTACTCGATACCGTCGCCGATATCCACGTTCCTAGCTCTGTTTTTAACATCCAAAGTGTAGTTGAAAGACTCGCCAAGGATCAATTCCTGGTGTGAGTCTTCTTCCAACTCTACCTGAAAATCATAGCTGAAAGATTCCTGCTCAACGGGTATCGGATGAAAACTGATGAACAATATCAATATGGCGATACCGCCTACAATAAATCTCTTTTTATCTAATTCGGTCAGATCATTCAGTGGAGGAGGATGCTTGACACCTCCCAAGAAAAGTATGAGGAATGCGAATACGACCCATCCGATGTACTGCCATATTCCAACTATTATCAAAAATGCGAAAGCGGCGTAACTCACGTATTTCGCTTTCGCCCCGAACAGCGAGCGAACAACATGGCCACCGTCGAGTTGAGAAGCCGGCAAAAGATTTAATCCAGTTACGAGAAAACCGACCCATCCTGCGAACAATGTTGGATGTATCACATCACCGCCTGTCCAAGGTATCAATCTTGTCATACCCCTGATTATCACTGGATAATTCCAGATCTGTCTTATCCCTTCTGCAGGAACCGTCGCGGTAGGGGTCATCACATCTCCTAGATATAGGCCTATCAGTGTTACCGGGATAGCGACTAAAAAACCGGCTACCGGTCCGGCGATACCAACGTCAAGAAGGGACTTCTTGTCCGGGATCGGTTCCCTGATACTGATGAAAGCTCCGATAGTACCTAAAGGAGGGGCCATCGGAAGAAAGAAAGGTAAAGAGGCCTTGATATTATGATATCGGGCCATGAAATAATGTCCCATCTCATGAGTTCCCAATATGAGCAGGAGTGGGAGAGTGAAATAAAGAGCCCCGTTGGTCAAGTTGTGCAGTGACAGCATACCGTATCCAGCGGGATCATAATTAGACCACCACCAGGCACCAGCGATCAGGGTGGTCCCGATTGTTATAAAGAGCATGGCTATATTGACCTTGATGCTCCTGAATGTTTTTTCTTCCTGTTTTTTTACTTTTATCATGTATTCGCCGTGTTTTTCGACGAGATGAGGTATATAATTTTGAGGAACGAACTCTTTTCTGAGGGCGTCGAATCTTTCCTCCAGATCAGAATCTTTAGGAGCTTTTATATATATAGAAACGACATCAAAATCTACTTCAGTTTTATAGATAGGAAAGTAACTGCTAACTTGATCTCGGATGAAATCTATCTCGTTACTATAATCTCCTAAGCTATGGTCCATATTATTCAAATTAGAAGTTTGGTAATTAATAAGTCTTGTGAAAATTCAAATTTCAAAAATCATCTAGCTGTTTTGATTTCCATGAAGCTCCACCACCTATGTGTATGACCTCTAAGCCATCTTTTTCCAGCTTTTCGCTTATATACCTCCGGTGGCACTTCATAGGATCGTTCTCTAGACACATCAAAGCACTCCTCTTATTTCCTATCGATTTTTTCAGGCCCTCATAAGCTTGGAGCCATCCTTTTTCTTCCATATGCTTCTCATAATCATCAACATCTAGGCCACCAAGTTCAGGTATGTGTTTGTATTTGATCCCCTTACGAAAAAGACTTTTCTTCAAATTTCCCTTGTCGAAATCTTCCCTGCGAGAGTGGGGACTAGATCTTACGTCGAGTATCAGCTTTATATCATGTTTTTCAAGGAGAGATATGAAATCCTCTATCTCCTTACCTTCGTATCCGATAGTGTATACTTTATCCACGACTGTAGATTAATTAAACCATATAAAAAATTTCTTGAATCTTAGATCGTATCTTCAGCATCCCATGAAGATATACGATGATCGGGGCTAACCATAATATAACCTTCTTATCTATAGGTGAATATGGAAAAAACACTGATCACTGCGGGAGTGCACGGCTCAGAGATAGGCTCGGTCCTCGTCGCTAGAGAGATCAAAGGCTGGGTCGAGAGTAAAGACCTGGCAGAGGTCGATGTGATACCAGAAGTCAATCTTGAAGCCGTTGAGAACAAGCAGAGAGAAAACCCTGAAGACGGAAAGGACTTGAACAGGATATTTCCTGGGGATCCCGAGGGCACGAGGTCAGAACGCATAGCTCACCGTATTTTTGAAAAAGCAAAAGATTACGATCGGCTTATCGATCTTCACACCTATGGGAAGAACAGCTGGTGTGTACCTTATATGTTGACCGACCTTGAACGGGATCATAACCAAAAATTGTGCGAGCAGATCGGTCTGAGCAACGCTGTCCAGACCGGTGGTACTGGTGGGCAATTATTCATAGAGACATCCGAACTCGGTATACCGTCGATGATAATCGAAGCCGGAGGTGCGGAAAGGTATAGAGAGGAGCTTGAGAGAGTCAGAGATGCATTGCTCGCCTTCATCATAGATGATCATGCTGTAAAAGTGCACGAAGAAACCACTTTTTACCATCACTACGAGAGAGTAAGGCCTGAAAATGAGGGATATTTTGAACCAAAAAAGAGGCCTGGTGACGTAATCGATAAAGATGATGTCCTGGGTCTCTTAGACGGGGAACCTGTAGAGAGCGATTTTGCGGGACTCGTTTTAGGCATCAAAACATCCAGCCAATACGATCCCGAAGAAGAAAGTGTAGCTGCCGTCGCTGAAAAAGAAAAATGAACTATCAATTCAACTGAGAACCTATCATCTTCTCTACTTCTTCTAGAAACTCATCTTCCTTATCGTAAGGTATCAGTGCACCAGCTGCGATATCGTGGCCACCACCTTCGCCTCCGACTTTTTTAGAACATTCGGTCATGACAGAAGAGAGATCTAGTCCATTGTCGACCAACCGTTTAGTCCCTCTTGAGGATACCTTGACTCCCTCCCTCTCTTCAGATTCGGCGAAAGCTATTATCGGTAATCTCCTATCAACATCACCGGAATTCAAGACCATGCCAGCTACTGTGCCTACTACCGTATCTGGTATCTCGTCCTGTCCGTGGAAGAACTGCACGTTCTCCAGTTCCTCCACACCGATAGATTCGACATAATCTAAACTGTCGACCAGTACCTTTTGATGCCCTTTGAGAAGTGACTCGGCCTTCTCTAGATATTCATCTCTGTCACCCAGACAGACCTGTAAGCCCACATCACCTTTTTCATATCGACCACATGAATTCAACAAGGTGGAAAATTCCTTCGCCTCGTGAAGCATACTTCCTCTACTGTCTTCCGGAAAAGTGTAGACCTCTCCGATGAGACTTTCTACATGTTCTATAGGGAACCCTCTATCTAGCATCCTATCGGCCAATCCAGACAGTATCCTTCTTTTTTCTTCCTTGGTGAGATCATACCACCTTCTCCACTCTTCGTTCTCTTTCAGAGGTATGTCCTTTTCGACCAGAAAGTTGGTACAAGCCGACTCGTCTCCAGTTAGACCAGGAAGTATAGGATCTGAAGCGAACTCGAGCAATTTGGGTAGCGGTCTGCTCTCCACGCCGTACAGTGACGCGTCGGTACGTTTTTTCACAACACCCTCTTTCACCGCTTCTTCCAATATCTCCCTGTTCTTTCCGACAAGTCTATTTTTTTCTGAAGCTTGTAGGTCGCCGACAGCTCCGATGATCGCAAGTTTACTCAGATCTTTATTCCCTCGGTCCATCTCTCTAGCCACTAGATAAGTGGTACCGGAACCAGATAACTCTTTAGCTCCGTCCAATCCATAACGATGGGGGTTGAGTTCGAGTATGTTAGAATCACAATAACTCAAGATGTTGCCTCGATCTTTCATCTCGGGAGAGTCTACATCACCCTGTGGCTCGTGGTGATCGGTGATCACACAGGAAAAATCTTCGATATCTTCCAACTGGCCACTGCCAAGATCTGTGAACCATACGAGATCATAGTCATTGTCCTTCAGATCTTTTATCTCGCTCTCATCCAGCTGCTTGACAAATCTCACGTCGACTTCTTTATCCGCTCTTTTGAGTGATTCGTAAGCGATACTAGCTGAAGTGATGCCGTCAGCGTCTATATGAGAGACTACTAATACATTTTCTCGGGACAGGAGCTTTTTAGCGATACGTTCCGCTTTCTCTTTCACGGAGTCAGATTAAGTATGTGCAGTAAATAAATCTTATCTTTGCTAGATCACGCCTAAATCAGGTCTAACTCTCAAAAATTTCATATAGTAATTGATTGTAAAGAGTGTTGCATATGGGTACAAATTTTACGGCGAAAGAAAAAGTGCTCGTCCATCTACTCGATCACTACGGGAACGAAGAGGGCTACGCACTACCTGTTGAGATAACGCAGGAAGGCATAGCCAACAGTTTAGGCCTTAAACAGAATACCGTGTCCTATGCTGTAAGGAATCTTGTAAAAGAAGGTCTGTTGAGAGAAGAAACACGCAGGATAAAAGATAAGAAACAAAAAAGAAAAGCCTATTTCCTGACAGACAATGGTTTTGAAAAGGCTAAAAAGACCAGGGAAGGCATGGCGAACACCGAGGTCGATGTGAAATCGGAACAGGAAAAAAGCCCCATAAAACTGGGCGAGATAAACGCCTACTTTCAGACCAATCACTCCGTACTTGATATAATTCAAAAGATCGAAGAAGACGGTCATTTTGAGCCAGAAGAGATATCAAAAGATGAATCTTTCGTATCTCATCTAAATCATCTTCCTGTAGTTGGACAAGAAAAGCATCCTCAATTTTCTGAGCTCTTGAACATTTGGGAGGACGGAGAGCGACTTATAACGATAGTCGGTGATAGAGGCTCTGGAAGAACCACTCTTTTGAGCGAGATGGCAGACGAGTTAGAAGGGAAAAATAACATATTTTATTTCGCCGTAAGGGGATGGCAGGAAGAAACACATCTATGGAGAGCTTTGGCCGAGTTCCTAGAGAACTGCGGTAATCACAAGCTTTCATCATATCTCAAATCAGAGAAGGTCGAAGACAGAAAAGAGAGATTGACCCATCTGATGA
Source organism: Thermoplasmata archaeon (assembly GCA_019594195.1). Next base: position 8,030 of record JAFDTP010000024.1, on the reverse strand, counting down.
AAGATCTGAAAGATATGAGGACAGTTTTCATGGCTGATGATGCTCATAAAAACGAAGCCGTATCTCAGATTTTCAGAAAGATCGCGTCTTTGGATGATAAAGAAGGACTCCACAGGTTCATCATATCGACCGCATCTGAAGATCTTGACCCTATCGGATCAGGGGGCGTTGAGCTACGACTTCCATCTAAAAACTTACTAATTTCATCACTTGAGGAGTTCTACGACCAGGGTAGGAGAGTAGATTCTATAGATGATGTACTCGATAAATACATCACCGATGAAGAATTTTGGGCACTGGGTATGCTCTCCATATTCAGGATACCGGTTGAGAAGGAGGCCCTTTCTAGGATAGAGCCGGTGACATCCGGCATGGTGAAGAACTTGATAGATACACCGCTGATCTACCTTACCAAAGAGAATAAAGTCGGGACCCATGATCTGATAAGAGATAAGATAATGGGATACCTTTCGATCTCTCAAAGATTGAGGCTTCACGGAGTAGCTTCAGATTATTACATGGAAAAACCAACCGTGAAAGGAGAATACATAATCGAAAAGATAAATCACCTGGTTTCATCTAGAAGGTACGATACTTTCGAAGAGAAGTTAAAAGAAGAATGGGAAGAGATACTGGCCATGGGTTACTCTGACTCTATTATAGATCTTATCGATGAGGTCGATGAGGAACATATAGTACCTCATCTAAATTATATAAAAGGAAGAGCTCAAGAGAAAAAGAAAGAATACTCTAAAGCTGAGAACTCCTATCTGCAGGTTATCGATTCGAACGAAGATGATGAACTGATAACCCAGGCACATCTAGGACTAGCTTCCACACTCGAGAGGAAAGAAAAATATAAGGAAGCGTTATCCGAATATGAATGCGCTCTGAACGCTGCAGAAGCTATCGAAGACAAGGATAAAAAGAACAGATGCATGGGAAGAGTATTTTTCAGGATGGGAGCCCTGCTCAGCGAAAGAGGTGAATATACCCCTGCAGAGGACTACCTTTCCAACGCTATCGATATATTAGAAGATGATGAACACTCGCTATTGACCACGGCATACTTCGTCATCGCAAAGATAAAAAAACTCCAGGGAGATTGGGACAGCTCTATATCTTATTTCGAGGAGGGATTAAAACACTGGAAAAAGATAAAGGAAACCTATCAAAGGGTCGGAGGTCTCGAGGAGATAGGTTCATTCTATACGATCCTTAGAGAGTTGAACAGTGCTGAGGAATATCTGAAAGAAGCTATCGAGGCATCTGAGCGCTTCGGATATAGAGACCTTAAGGCCTCGGCGCTGATCTCACTCGCTGAGTGTTACCTGGAGAAAAGGATGGTAGAAGAGGCAATCGATACCGGCGAAAAGGCAAAAGAATTGATGGAAGAGATGGACGACGAAAAAAGAGAGGCACTAGCACATACACTTCTTGGAAATGCCTACACCATCATGGACGATATCGAAGAAGCTGAAAAACACTACAACAGATCCATCTCGATCTATCAAAAGATAGGAGCTTCATATAGATTAGGACTAGCATACTTTTCCATGGCTAAATTGCAGGAAAAGAAAGGTAACAAAGACGGTTTAGCCGAAAATTACAGAAAAGCGATACTTTCTTTCTCCGGGAGCGGTGCTAACTGGATGGCCGAGAAGGTCGAAAAAAAGATGGAAGGCATACCTATATCTATCTGATCCAGGTGATAAGATGGCGAAGTTAAGCAGAGATTTCATGGAGGAGCTGGTCTTCGATAAAAAGATCCAAGATGAACAGGTGGTCATGGGACCGGCCTACGGTGAAGACGCCGCCGTCATAGACATAGGCGATACTTTTTTGGTAGCTCATTCAGATCCGATCTCAGGGGCCGTTAAGAACATAGGATGGCTCGCTATCAATATCGCCGCTAACGATATAGCGGTCTCTGGTGCTCAGCCTAGATGGGCGCTGCTCACAGTACAGTTCCCTAGTGATGTCTCTGATGAAACTGTTAAAGACATAATATTAGATCTTTACGAAGCCTCTGCTGCGATGGATATAGATATAATAGGTGGTCATTCTGAGACAGTCGACAGTATAAAGCAACCCCTTGTGACTACCTCTCTTTTGGGCACTACCAAGGACCCTGTATATACTTGTGAGGCGGAACCCGGGGATAAGATCGTCCAGATAGATGAAGCAGCCATAGAAGGCACCTGGATATTGGCATCCGAATATGGGGAAGAGCTCTTGGAGAGAGGACTCGATGATAAGATCATCTCCGAAGGTGGTTCATTGAGAGGAGATATAAGCATAGTCGGCAGTGCCCTAGAGATAAAGGATACAGTCAACTCCATGCATGACCCGACCGAAGGAGGTATCTTTCAAGGCCTCTATGAGATGGCATCGGCTTCTAAAAACACATTCAATATCAGGTCAAAACCGGATCTGAAGGATTGTACGGAAGAGATATGCGCTAATCTGGGTATAGATCCGTTTAAGCTTATATCATCTGGATGTCTGTTAGCTACCGTTCCAGATGGTGCTCAATTAGATGAAGGCAGGGTCATCGGGACTGTAGAAGAAGGAGATCCGTCAGTTATTTACGAAGGTGAAGAGATAGAACCGGTGTACGAGGATGAACTTTTCAAAGCTATAAGGGAACTAGATTGAGCACTTATCGCATAGGTTAAAGTAGTAAATCCTATAAACTATTTTGAGATTATATCCATCATGGAAAGAAATGAACTTTTGGATCGGGCCAATTATTACTACATAACCGATCCTGAGATCGACATATCGGTAGAAGACCAGGTCAAGATCGCCGTCGAGAAAGGAGTCAAGATAATACAGTACAGGGATAAGACTAAAAGCGATAGAGAAAAGTATGAGGAACTCCGTAATCTGATGAATATATGTGAGGGAAAGGCATTAGTGATAGTCAACGACCGTGTAGATATGGCATTGGCGGTAGATGCAGACGGTGTTCATCTCGGTCAGGACGATCTACCTCCCGAGTGTGCAAGAGATCTGGTCGGGGATCTTATCATAGGTGTTTCGACCCACTCACTTCAACAGGCTGAGAGATCCCAGTCGATCGCGGACTATGTGGCGGTGGGACCTGTCTATAGAACTGATACGAAAGAAGATGTCGATCCGGAACTCGGTATCGAGAGAGCAAAGATGATAGCCGACTCTATCGATGTACCTAAGACAGCTATAGGAGGTATAAGTGAGGATGACCTTGAAGCTCTCGCCCCTCATTTCGATATGATATGTGCGATATCCAGCGTCACGCGAGAAGGCGATCTCTCTGAAAGGATAAGTTATTTTGAGGAAAAGATAGATGATGCAAAAAGGAGATAATATGAAAAAACTATCCGATATCGGTGAATTCGGCTTGATCGATAAAATCGCGTCTAAATTCGATAGCGAAGGACGAGTCTATAAAGGGATAGGGGATGACTGCGCGGTGATAGAATGTGATGATCACTACACTTTATTGACTACGGACATGCTGGTAGAAGGAGACCACTTCAACCTTGACTGGCACAGCGGATGGCAGGTAGGATGGAAATCGATAATAGTCAACGTTTCCGACATAGCGGCGATGGGAGGTTATCCGAGATGGAGTATGGTCTCGATAGCATTCCCAGATGATTTTGAATTGGACCTAGCCGAGAGCATATTAGATGGTATGGCAGACGCCTCTGAAGAACTCGGATCGGACGTGATCGGTGGAGATACCACCCACGGTAACGATCTAACGATAAACGTAGCCTTGATAGGTGAAGTAGAAAAAGATATGCTCAGTATGAGAGGTGATGCCGAGATAGGTGATCTTATCTGTGTCTCGGGCGATCTGGGTAAGAGCTGGGCGGGACTAGAACTACTCAGAGCTGGGGAAAAAGGATTTACTGATTTTTATCTTAAACCCTCTTGTAGATTGGATACCGCGAGAAAGATAGCCCCTCATGTCAACGCGATGATAGACGTGAGCGATGGATTAGCTTCTGAAGTCAGGCATATATGTGAAGAAAGCGGTGTCGGTGCCGAGGTGGAAGAAAGTAAGATCCCTATCTCCAAGCGAACCAGGGAGACTGGTGAGAAATTGGGGATCGATCCGATGAAATGGGCTCTTCACGGTGGTGAAGACTTTGAACTCGTGTTCACTGTACCGCCAGAGGATATCGAATTGATAGGAGTCGAAGATTTCATGATCGTTGGAAAGATAGTCAAGGACGGTATGCATCTCTTGGGCAGCGATGGCGAAAAAAGAGAACTCGGTGGAGGATATGATCATTTCAGTGAATGATGAGTTTCAGATCAGCTTTTTCCTCTTTTTAAGCAGATAAGTTTCATATCCGCTCTGTTCCCAAAATTCTACAGCCCTATCGTTCTCGGGCGAAACGGTCAGAACGGCGACGGTAACACCCTTTTCTTTGATCCAGGTCTCCGCTCTTTCTGTCAGCGCAGTACCGACACCTTCACCTCTTTTCCTTTCCTTTACGAAAACGTCTAGGATCATCCCCATGTATTTATCTTTGAATATCTCTAGTCTTTCCCGGATCACGACATTCAAAAATCCGACGATCTCTCCATGATCCAAGGCTATGAAGGTGCACATATTTTTCCTGTCCAAACCTTTTTCCACGAAATCTCTCCAGTTCTTACGACAATCTTCTGAAAGCTCGTATCCTCGCATCATATCCTGATGATCTGAGGCCAAATTGTACCACATGTTTTCGATCTCATCAAGATCATCTCTTTTAGCCTCTCTTATCTTCAATGACATATTTTCACTACCACCATGCTCGACGTTAGTAAGAATGATGAACAAATATAAATATTTGAAGTATTTCCCTCACTATGTAGGCTCGAGATAGGGTTCTCTCGAGGATAAAATTATAAATAGAGCAACCCATTAAAGAGAAGCAGAAAGATAATTGGAGGTACAAAATATGGCAGAGGATAAACCACATATGAACCTCGTATTCATAGGTCACGTGGATCACGGTAAATCCACATTAGTAGGACGAACGTTATTCGAAACTGGAGAGATACCGGACCACGTTATCGAGGAGTACAAGAAGGAAGCAGAAGAGAAAGGAAAAGGAACATTCGCCTACGCTTGGGCTATGGATCAGTTGGAGGAAGAAAGAGATCGTGGCTTGACTATAGACGTCATGCACAAGCGGTTCGACACGGACAAGTACTTCTTCACTATCATCGACGCTCCAGGCCATCAGGACTTCGTAAAGAACATGATCACAGGGACTTCACAGGCAGACGCCGCCGTGTTAGTAGTAGCAGCACCTGAAGGTGTTATGGCGCAGACCAGAGAGCACACATTCCTTGCTAAAACATTAGGTGTAGATCAACTGATCGTAGCGGTCAACAAGATGGACGCGACGAAACCAGAATACAGCGAAGATAGATTCCACGAAGTTGAAGATGAGGTAACTAAACTACTCAAGTCAGTTGGCTATCAAGACAGTCAGTTCGATATCATACCGGTAAGCGCTTTAAAAGGAGACAACATAACAAGAGATGGAGAACAGATCGAATGGTGGGACGGAAAAAGATTCTTGGAAGGAATAAACAATTTCGATGTACCAGAAAAGCCGATAAACAAACCACTAAGACTTCCTATCCAGGACGTTTATTCTATCACTGGGATAGGAACTGTTCCTGTCGGAAGAGTAGAAACCGGTGTGATGACCCCGGGCGACAAGGTAACTTTCATGCCCGCTAACGCGACTGGTGAAGTGAAGTCGATCGAAGAACATCACGAAGAAGTCCCGAAAGCCGAACCCGGTGATAACGTAGGTTTCAATGTGAGAGGTGTAGGAAAAGACGATATCAGAAGAGGGGATGTTTGCGGTCCTGCAGACGAACCTCCAACGGTAGCTGAAACATTCACAGCCAGGATCATCGTGCTTGACCATCCGAGTGTAGTAACCGAGGGTTATACGCCTGTGTTCCACGCTCACACATCTCAGGTCGCATGTACGTTCATAGAACTACAGAAGAAACTCGATGCAAAAACGGGTGAAGTCAAGGAAGAGAACCCGGACTTCCTCAAGAACGGTGAAGCCGCTGTAGTCAAGGTCAAACCTACAAGAAATCTCTCTATAGAAAGAGTCGAAGAGTTCTCCGAACTCGGTAGATTCGCTATCAGAGATATGGGTCAGACCGTTGCAGCTGGTCAAGTGATCGACATAGAAGAAAAAGAGATGTAGAAACTCTTTCCTACAAAACCCTTTTATATCATTTCTTTGTGAGGTATAGGTACATGGCACAGAAAGCGAGAATCTCATTAAGCGGAACAAATCCAGAGCGGATCGAGGAAATCTGCGGACAGATAAGACAGATATCTGATAGGACCGGCGTAGAGATGAAAGGTCCTATCCCGCTACCGACTAAAGAATTGACGGTCCCATGCAGAAAGTCGCCCGATGGTGAAGGAAACGAGACCTGGGAGCGCTGGGAGATGCGTGTTCATAAAAGGCTTATCGATATCGATGCAGATGAACGTGCATTGAGGCAGTTGATGAGGATCCAGGTTCCCGATGAAGTGCACATAGAGATAGTCCTGCAGAGTTAGATAATTCCTTCATAGAAATTTTTTAATATCATCCTTTTATATCTAAATACATATTGCATCTGTCATAAGTGCAGATCGAATATTTCGACTTATCGACCACTCAAAAAACTCGTTCGGGGCCCATAGATGATTTTGGAGAAAATCTCCAAATATCTATGGCCTCTTGTTCATATGCATCCACTTCGCTTTAGCTCATCTCGGGCCCATAGATCAGTTGGCAGATCGTCACCCTTGCAAGGTGAAGGCCGCGGGTTCAAATCCCGCTGGGTCCACTTTTCTGTGAAAAGTGGTCAGTTAGAATCTCTGATTCTGACAAGTCCACTAACAAATCTATGATTTTCTGTGGGTGTGGAGAATGCTCTAGCATTCTCTTGGGTCCATTTTCACTACGTTCAAATGTCTCTAGCGTGATTTGAAACACGAGGAATCAAAGATTTCCCGCCCTCGGCATTTTTCTACGAACATTCCATCGTCACGCGGTGTCTGTTTTTCTTTGAAAAATAATCAATCAGAATCTTTGATTCTGGCGTGTCTATCATCATTACAGTTCAATACACACTTCCGTTCTTCCTTGCTCTAAAATGCTATGAATAAGAAAAAAAGAAGGTTTTTTCAGATTTTTACCCGTATCTATGAAGTGTTACTGTTTCTTTTTCTGGTATATCGCCACAGCGATAATCATACCAAGGACTAGGATCATGGATGTAAATCCTGGTGTGTCCTCATCATCTTCCTCTTCCATAGTAACTGTTTCAGTTTCGTCTTCGTCTTCTATCTCAACTTCACCTTCTTCAGTCTCAAAATCCTCGTGAGTGACTTCGTATTCGTAGGTACTAGGTTCTAGGTCTTCAAATACCGCTTCGCCCTCTGAATCAGTGGTCTCTTCCATACCATTTACTTCAACTATTGCTCCTTCAATCGCGTTCCCGTCTTCATCTTCTACTTCAAAAGTTAGATCGTATTCCTCTACTGCGTCATCTACCTCTAATGTAACACTCTCTGTTACTCCTTCTTCCTTTATTGTAACATCGTCTTCTACTGTTACAAATCCATCTTTTTCTACGATGTAATCATATGTGCCTAGTTCCATATCTTCAAATACTACTTCACCATCTTCATCTGTCTCTAATGTATCTCCGTTTACTGTAACTTCAGCACCTTCTATAAGTTCACCTTTCTCATCTTCTACTTCAAAGCTCAGATCGTATTTATGTATCTCCTCTTCCTCAAACACCGCTGTTATCTCCTTGTCCTCATCCATTGTTATCGTGATTTCATCTTCCTCCTGCACTCCATCAGGATAGTCGCCTTCCCAATAGGTGAAAACCCAACCATCATCTGGTATGGCTTCTATCGTCACTTCTTCGCCATCATCATAAGTATGAGTATCTGGAGATGGATCTGTCGTCCCTTCTCCCTCAACATCTATAGTCAATGT